>PEXM01000015.1 GCA_002779055.1 Elusimicrobia bacterium CG08_land_8_20_14_0_20_44_26 | reverse complement strand
TCCGCCATCGGCACCGCCGCTATCCAGACAATCGCGATTCCCGCGAGAGTTCCGAGCATTCCCGCTCTCGGAATTATTTTTTTGAGATACTTGCCGGAAATACTGCCCGCCATTTCAAGAATACCCCCGACAACTGCCGCCGCTACACCGACGCGCCAGGCTATGACGGAAGCATCGGATATGCCCGCCGCCGAAAGTTTCCAGTAAACAGGGCCTATTACCCCGAAAAGATATACGAACATAATCGGAGTGCTGATTCCGTAAGGAAGCGCCGTCACATCGTTTCTCCGCTCCCTCTCGGCAAGTTTTTTCGCAAGATATGAATAAAAAGAAAGACCGGCCAGAAGCGAGATGCCCATACCCGGCAGAATTCTTCCGAATACGACTTCGGGAGGCATTTTAAATACGGTAAGGCAGATTCCCGTTGAAATAACTATATTCGCGAGATTGTCCGCAAAAAGCGCCCAGAAGGCCGTCACATCATCTCTGTGAAAAAGCGGATATCTGAAATCACTTTCCATATTTTGATTATATAAAATATTTTCTGCAAATTGGAAGTCAAGTTAGAGACGCCTTGCGCCGGAATGACTTGGCAAAATAAAGGGCCACCGTTATTCTTGACCCAAAAGGAGGTAACGATGACCCGAAGAAAGAGTAGCAAAAAAGACGTGTTGAGAAAAGTGGAAGCAATGTTCACAGAGAATCCCGATTATGTGAGGCAGTTGTTGCAGGGTTTATGTCAGGACATTATGGAAGAAGAACGGACACAGTATTTAAAAGCGGGCTCTTGTGAGAGGACGGCGGAACGGCAAGGGTATAGAACAGGATATAAACCGAGAACATTAAAACGCTTCATATAACATCAAGCTACTCCGGGACGAAAAATATCCAGTGCTGCATTGTAACCCTACCGAAGAGCCGTTAAAGTAGGGTAAAGTTTACATAATCAAGATTATTAGATACTACAAGATTAACTTTGTGATTGGGTATCCGCTTCATGAGGTTCCATTAGAAGATTGATACCGTCAAGAACCTGCCGTAAACGCTTATTTGATAAATGCCCAATTTTTTCGCTTAAATTTAATTTATCTACGGTAACAATTTGTGAAACATTAACAACGCTGCGTTTCGGTAGATTTGATTCTTTTTTATTCAGTAGAACATTTCCAGGAGCCTTTGCTAATTTAAGGTTGGATGTTAAGGCACAAGCAACAACGGTACTAATGCGGCTGAAGTTAAAAATGTTATTTTGAATAATGACATGAGGATGTCTATATCCAGGAGCAGAGCCCGACGGCATAGGCAGATTAACCCAGAATATATCTCCTTGATAGATTACCATTTATTTTCTTTACGGTTCATTAATTTACGTTGATGAACCGTAGCAAATTCAAGCCATTTTTTGTCGTCTTCAGTAGGTTCTTTAGCATACACTTCATTAAGTTTTTTAAGTAGATTCGGGCCTTCTTTTTTTTTGAGAAATTCAACTGCTGCTTCCTCAAATAATTTACTACGCGGAATATGCGTCTGGTGAGCAAGAGTATCTATCTTTCTAAAAACAGATTCCTGAAGCGAAATTCCGGTTTTAATAACTTGCGACATTTTTACCACCTCCCTTGGGCAATGGTATAAATAGTATAAAACTTTGTCAAGGAACAATTTCTCAAATGTTTTTTGCAAACCCGATGAAAGATTATAATATTTTTTAATTTAATGGAGTAATGCTATGCTCTTCGCTTTTCACTATCTATTGTATCTGTTTCCATTTTCTACCAACTTGGTCTCAAGTTTCTAACGCAATCTGCGTAGAACTTTCAACGCAAGAATCGTATTAGTTCAGCCACGAGAAACAATATTGATACTTCGTCATAAAATGGTACGCAGGCTGAAGCCTGCGACTACCAAAAACACTTTTACCATTTCTCGTCAATCAAACGCAGGCTGAAGCCTGCGACTACCGACGATAGCGCATGAAAGTATCTTCTAATAGCTGAACTATTACCAAGAATCTTTTTACTTTAGCGCTTTATTTATTGCTTTATTCTGTATTTCAATGAGTTCCTTAATTCCCGCGCCGGCGACATCAAGCATTTTTATAAATTTTTCTTTTTCAAAAAGCTTTTCTTCGCCGCTTGATTGTATTTCCGCAAACGATTCGCCGTTTCCAACGACGTTCATGTCGCACGATGCCATAAAATCCTCGTTGTAATCAAGGTCCAGAAGTATCTCTCCCTCCACAACTCCGCAGCTTACCGCCGCAACAGCGCCCGTTAAAGGAAAACCGAATATTTTTCTTTCTCTCTGCATACGTTTGAAAAATAGATGCAGGGCGACATACGCGCCCGTTACGGAAGCCGTGCGGGTTCCGCCATCCGCCTGCATAACATCGCAGTCCACGAGCACCGTTTTCTCGCCGATTGAGGCGAGGTCAATGACGCATCTGAGGCTCCTTCCCACAAAACGCTGTATTTCCTGCGTTCTTCCCGACAACTTCACCCTTTCTCTTCTATTTCTGGGCTGTGTGGCATAAGGCAGTATTGAATACTCCGCCGTGAGCCAGCCCGTGCCGGTTCCCTTGAGATGAGGCGGAACTTTTTCTTCCATGCTGACACTCGCAAGCACCTTGGTCTCGCCGAACGTCGCGAGCGTAATTCCGGAAGGGACGCCCTGAAAATCCGGCTGGATGACGACGGGCCTTAATTCAAACGGTTTTCTGTTTTTTCTCTGCATTTTTCACTCCCTGTCCGCAGGACGGTCTGTTGACCTGTAAAATGACAAGCGCCGCTATAAAAAAAAGTGACACGGCGATTGATATTTTTCTTCCGACGTTTTGCTTTTGTAAAAGAAGCTTTTTCCCCAATAACAAACCTTCTATCCCGTAACTTACGAACTGCCTCGTGTGCCCTTTAATCTCAAGAAGGATGTATTCATTTGAGGAAATTGGGCAGAAAGAATAATAATCCTTTGAGGCGGCATTTTTGTACACAAAATTAAGCTCGTTTACATCTTCAAGGAAAAGAATATTCCTTGAAGGTTTTAAGAGGAGCGTCTCTTTTATGTCAACAGCAAGTTTATCTTCTTTCGCCGCTATAAGATACTTGGTTCCATCCTCGTCGGAAATTTTTTTAACTTTCAACTTCACGGGGAGGTGCACGAGACGTTCCTCGTCTATATATTCCATCTTTCGCGAATCCGGCAAAAAAAGAATAAGCCCGCCTTTATACTTGCACAGGGGCAGCACTTTGCCCGGAAATGAATGAAGCTGAAATATATTCTTATCCTTTATAGAAGCCGCTGCGACAATCGTCTTCCCTTTGTCGGCGTCGGCGTGAGCAATGAAGAATATTTTATCTCCTTCAAGAAATACATCGTTTATTCTGTACGGAAGTTTTACAAAAAAATATTCGGGAATTCCCTTGACCGGGCCCAGTAATATGTGCGAGACGTCTTTTTCTAAAACGACAACGACGACATTTTTACCGTCGCTGTCAAAAGCGTTCAGAAAAATGCCTTCTCCGTAATCGCTCACATTTTTCCCGGGGGGAGGAAAATAACGGAAATTCCTTTTCCTTCTTATATCTAAAAACCACAGTGAATCCGGCATTCTGTACGATATCAAAGAACTGCCGAACAACTTTAAAGAATCAAAATAATTGTTTTCCTCAATGAGCAGAGAACTTTTGCCGCCGCTTTCATAAGCGAGATAAAATTTTCCGTTTCTGCGAAATGAAAGAATGTATCCTGCGCGGTATTTAAGCGGATAACCGAAATAGTCCTTTTCTTCGCTTTCTTTTTTTGCAACGCCCATTGCGAGGCGAACCCTCTCTACGGCCGCATTTAAGTCAAATCCGTAATCAATGCCGAGTTTCATTTCTCCTCTTACCTTGTCTATGGAAAAAGAAAGAGCCCTGCCCGCTTCAATTTCAATTCTGGGCGCCTTTCCCGTCGGAAGCAAGCCGGCAAGTTCGTTCACAAAAGAAATAATGTTCTCGCGCAATATTTTGTGCCTGTAAATATTTCCCTCGCCTGCGGGTTTTTCATAATTCCATACAAACCTGAAGGATTCCCTGTTCCACACTTCCTGCGAAGCGTCCCTCTTTATAACCGATAGGGACTGCGAAGCGAATGATGCGGTAACCAGCCACAAAACCATCGGCGCCAAAAAAGGGACAATTTTCATTTCTGCCGCCGCGGGAGCGACTCTAAAAAAAATAAAATGTTTTTTTTCTTTTGTGAAAAATCAGCAAGCAGTGCTTTCTTTTGTTGGATAACTTCTTCGCCGGCATTCCCGACAAAATTGCCGTTTGAAAGAAGTTTTTCAAGTTTTGCAATGTGAGAATCTATTTGCTCCGCTTCCTTTGCGAGTTTTTGCACTTCTGCTTTTATATCAATAACGCCGCCGAGAGGAACGGAACATCTTAATCGCGGCGTGGCGAAATTAGATGACTGCGGAGGGCGTTCTTCCGTGAATATTATTTTATCCACCGACGCCAGAGGTTTTATAAAAAACTCGGTTTTCTCAACCGACTCTTTTGTCTTTTCATCAGTTGAAACGTAGGATGAAACTTTCGTCTTGCTGGGCACATGGAAAGTGGAACGGATATTTCTTATTCCCTGAATAAGAGCGAATACCTCCGTCATCTCATCGCACGCAGGCCTTGATTCATATTGAATATCCGGCCATCGGCAAAGAAGTATGCTTTCAGGGTCATCAGCCGACCGCACGCATCCGTAAATCTCTTCGGTCAAAAAAGGAATCACGGGATGCAACGCGAGAAGGAGCGCTTTGTAAAGATAATATGAAAGACGCTTGCTAAAAGAATTTTCTTTGAGTTTTAGTATTTCAAGATGCCACCCGCAGAATTTATTCCAGAAAAAATCATATACAAGACGCGAATATTTTGCGGCATCATACATTTCAAAACACGTTCTTATTTCTTTGAGCAAATCAGAAAATTCCGTTAGAATCCACTTATCTGATAGGTCATCAGCGTCTTTAATATCAATATCGCCCGCATCAGCACGGTTTATTACAACATTCGCCGCATTCCAGATTTTGTTCATAAAATTCCTTGAGGAAATAAAATCATCTTCCGAAATCAGAAGGTCGTGACCGGCAACCGCAGACCTTACAATAGAAAACCTCAAACTATCCACTCCGTATTTACCCGTCACTTCAAGCGGGTCAACGGTATTTCCGAGGGATTTGGACATTTTTTTACCGTGCTTGTCCCTGACAATCCCGTGGATATAAACGCTGTGAAACGGTATATCCCCCGCGAATTTGAGCCCCATCATAACCATGCGCGCCACCCACAAATGCAGTATCTCATGCCCCGTCACAAGCACCGAAGTCGGATAAAAATATTTAAGTTCTTTCGTATTTTCCGGCCAGCCGAAGACCTCAAACGGCCACAGAGCCGAAGAAAACCATGTATCCAGCACGTCTTTATCCTGCTCGATTTCCGCACTTTGGCAGACGGGACATTTTTCGGGATGCTCCCTTGAAACAATTATTCCGCCCGCAGAGTCCGAATTTTGCGCACATTTTTTACAATAGTAAACCGGAAGCCGATGACCCCACCATATTTGCCTTGACAAACACCAGTCGCGAATATTATTGAGAAAATTTAAGAAAGATTCTCTCCACCTTTCGGGATAAAATTTAATTGCGCCGGCTTGCGTCGCTTTGATTGCGCTTTTCGCAAGTTCCTCCATTTTCAAAAACCACTGCAAAGAAAGCATCGGTTCTATCGGCTCGCCGCACCTGTAGCACGTTGAAACGGAATGAGTCAGTTCCTCCCTCTTTACAAGCAGACGTTTTTCAGAAAGTTTCTCCAAAATTTTTCTGCGCGCTTCATCCCGCGTGAGACCCCTGAATTCATCCCCCGCTTCAGCCGTCATTCTGCCCTTCTCGTCTATGACTTTCACCGATTTAAGACCGTGTCTTTGTCCGATTTCAAAATCATTGAAATCATGCGCTGGAGTCACTTTGACGGCGCCCGTGCCGAATTCCGGCTGGACAATTTCGTCAAAAACAACAGGAATCCGTCTTCCGACGATGGGAAGAATAAGTTCTTTTCCTTTTAAATGACTGAACCTGCCGTCCGAGGGATTGACTGCCACCGCCGTATCTCCGAGCATCGTTTCGGGGCGGGTTGTGGCGACCGTCACAAAACCGCCCCCTCCTTCAATGGGATATTTAATGTACCACAAAAAACCGCGTTCTTCTCTATATTCCACCTCAACATCCGACAACGACGTCTCGCACCGTACGCAAAAATTTATCATGCGGTATCCCCTGTAAATTTTTCCCTCTTCGTAAAGACGGACAAATGCTTCTTTCACCGCGCGGGAGCAGACCTCGTCCATTGTAAAGTGAGTATTCTTCCAATCGCAGGCGCAGCCGAGCTCTTTAAGTTGTTCCAGGATCGTCCCGCCATAGTTCATTCTCCACTCTTCCATGCGTTTCAGAAATTCATCCCTTCCTAAATCGCACTTCTTTATGCCGCCGGATAAAAGATTTTTCTCTACGACGGTTTGTGTGGCGATGCCGCCGTGGTCGGTGCCGGGAACCCACATCACATTCCTGCCGCAAAGCAAGTTATATCTAATCAGAACAT
>PEXM01000004.1 GCA_002779055.1 Elusimicrobia bacterium CG08_land_8_20_14_0_20_44_26 | reverse complement strand
TAGAAAATATTCAAAGAATACGAACGCCGGGTTGACCGGTAATTAGCAATAGGAACCGTCCCCATTGGTTCCCATTGGTTAATGTCGGAAGAGGCGGTTCCCGATGAAGGCGAGTTTGACGCCGAGTTTTTTTGCCGCAGCGGCTATGAGTTTGTCTTTTACGGAACCTGCCGGAGCCGCGACGACTTTTATTCCGGCGGATGCGGCGGCGCGGATAGAATCATCAAACGGGAAAAAGCCGTCTGAAACAAGAACCATTCCTTTTGTCCTTTTACCGGCGACTTTTATTGCTTTTCTGATTGCGATTTTAACCGACTCAATCCTGCTGCACTGACCGGGGCAGATGCCTATGGTTTTGCCGTTTTTGACGATGACCGACGCATTTGACGCGGCGGAAAACGCTATATTCAGCCCGAACGCAATGTCGTCTCTTTCGGCTTTTGTCAGTTTCCCGCATGCTTCTCTAAGTTTAATCTTTGGGAATTTCGCTTCCTGAACAAGATAACCTCCGAGAGCGCTCCTCAGAGCTTTTTTTGAATCCCATTTATGGTATTTGAAAAGTATGAGTTTCGGTTTTTGTGCTAAAATTTTTCTGGCTCCCGCGTCAAAATTAGGAGCGGCGACGACTTCAAAAAAATGTTTTCCCACAAGCGCGGCTGTTTTTTCCGATACCTTTCTGTTAAACGAGACAATGCCGCCGAAGGCGCTTACCCGGTCGCAGGCGAGGGCATTTTTATACGCCTCTTCCTGTTTTGCCGAAACCGCCGCCCCGCAGGGGTTGGTGTGTTTTATTATTACGCAGCCGGGTGTTGAAAATCTGAGGACGGGGAGGATTGCCGCTTCTATATCCAGTATGTTGTTGTATGAAAGGGGCTTGCCCTGAAGAATTTTTCCGGGGAATGTTTTTTCGGAATAAAACGCGGCTTTCTGATGAGGATTTTCGCCGTATCTGAGGTTCATTATTTTCTTTGAAGACACAGACAAATATTCGGGAAATTCCCGTCGGGCGGGCGACATTATATCAACGATGCGTTTGTTATAGAGGGCGCAGAGTTCAAAGGCCTTGACCGCGAGAGACCGTCTCATTTTTTCATCCATCCTGCCTTTTTCTACGGCTTCAAGGACGCATTTATAGTCGTTCGGGTCGCAGAGGCAGATGACCCGTTTGTAGTTTTTCGCCGCGGCTCTGAGGAGCGCAAGACCTCCGATGTCTATCGTCTCTTCAAAATTTCGTCCTTTTTTCAGTTTGTAAAAATTTACCGCGACCATATCTATCAGAGGGAGCTTGAATTTTTTTATATCCGCTTTGTCTTCGGCCCTCGCAAGGATTCCGCCGAACACCATAGGGTGAAGGGTCTTTACCCGCCCGCCGAGCATCTCCGCAAAACCCGTTAACGCGCTTGTGTCGTCAGCTGGAATATTTTTTGACTTTAAGTATGCGGCGGTGCCGGAAGTCGCCGTGATAACCCAGCCGTTTTTCTTTAGACCCCTGCAGAATTCTTCAAGACCGCTTTTGTCGGTGACGCTGATTAGGGCGCGCATTTTTGCACTCTTAAAACTCGGATTTAAGACCGTTGAGCGTATCCATTGCCCGGACAGCAAGCTCAGGAGTAAGCGTCGCCAGACCGCAGGACGGAGAAAGCATCATATTTTTCATAAGAAGTTCCCTGCGAACGCCCGCTTTTACAAGACCTTCAATTTCCGAGACCAGTTTTTCCTTTATTTTATCCGCAGTGAGTTCCGAGATTATTTTTTCGGCGGGAACCGCGCCAAACAGTATTTTTCCGCCGTTTTCCATAAAGCCGTTCAGTTTTCCGGCGAAAGGAAGCAGCGAATAATTATATGAATCAAAACTCAGTATTTTGAAAGGAAGTTCAAGGAGAAGCGTCCAGTCCGTTTCGCCGCAGCAGTGTATTCCCGAAACCGCGACCTTGTTGATTTCATCTAACATTTCTTTTAAGAATGTTTTCACTTCCTCGGGGTCAAGCGTGACAAAGGCGCTCCCTATCTGCGAGAGATATGGTTCGTCAACGAACAAATAAACTTCTTCGTAGGATTTTTTTAATTCCCGTATCATCCACCGCGCTTTAAGGGTCAGCGCCTTGACGAGCATTTCCTTGAAAACATCGTGGTAGAAGACGGCTTTTTTGTTTTCGTCGGTCACCGTTAGCCCGAATGAAGCGGGTCCGACAATCTGTCCTTTTATTTTTTTAACGGGGAGGGGCGAGTCAATAATGGCGTGAAGACCTGCGGCGCGCTCCTTTGAAATTGCGAAATAATCCATATCTTCGTTTAGAATTTTTTCGTAAAAATTTTCAAGTTCTTTCTCGTCGGGATTTTCAAGTTTGAAATAAATATTCTGTTTTTCAGCGTCTATATCGGCGAAGGGAAGACCTTCCGCATACTGTATGTACATATTCTCTAAATAAGTTCTTTTCGGAAGCTGCGGCCAGAAGGGGATGTCAAATCCGGCGCTGAAATTTACGGCGGTATCAATATCCGTAAACGGCAAACTTCCTATTCCCATCGTCAGCATTGCGGATTTAAGGGATAACTCTGAAAAAGAGAACGATTGCAAGACAGAAAATGAGAGCGTGCGTTATTATGCGCGAGGCGTTTTTGGTGAGTTTATTTATTCTGGCTTTCAACGACCCGTATGCTTCTGTCGCCGAGAGAAACATAATACAGATTGTGACTGCGGAAAAAGGCACGGTGAGGGCACCTCTTGAAACGGAAATGAGAGTGTCCTCCCAGACAAAAATCTGAATGAGCGCGATTATGGAGAAAACGAGAATCAGAGAATGAGTCAAAAGACGCGAGACGTTTTTTGTAAGACCTTTTGCTCTTGCTCTCTGAATACCCGCAAGTTCCCATAAAGCGAGCAGGAAAATTACTCCGATTAGCAGCAGGTTAATTATTTCAAACGATGCCATTTTTCCCTCCTTGATTTATCGGCAAGCCCAATAAATTGGGCAACTACATTACCGTTTCGCAAAGGGAAGGGCCTCATAAGCCGGATTCTGTTTTTTTGCGGTCATTCATCTAATGCGGCCTACCCGTCCCGCGATATAACGGGCAGCTTTTTATCTTCCGTAATTACGGAAGAACTGCGGGACTGCTTGGCCTTGCTCCCGGCGGGGTTTAGCCTTTTCACTACCCGCCTTGTGAGGCGGATACCTTGTTTCTGTGCCACTTTCCATATTCGCCTTTTGGCGAACTTCCGCCTTTCGGCGGACGCCGCGCCCTGCGGAGTCCGGACTTTCCTTACGCCAAAGGCGCACGACCGCCCGGGCCCTTCCTTTGCTAAATTCTAATAAAAAAAAGCCGGCAATACAATCTGCGCGTCAAATTTTGTATAATATGAATAATGGGGACGGTTCCTATTGCTGTAATAGAGACCGTTCCCAATTATTCCCAGGGGGAGTTTAATTTATGGCGGCGGACAATAAAATTATTTTTTCAATGATCGGCGTAAGCAAGACATATCCTCCTCAAAGAAAGGTGCTGAAACAGATTTATCTGTCATTTTTCTACGGGGCGAAAATCGGCGTTCTCGGACTTAACGGGGCGGGGAAGTCCACACTTTTGAAAATTATCGCCGGCACCGAGCAGGCGGATGAAGGCGAGGTCACTTTTTCGCCCGGCTATTCCATCGGAATACTTCCGCAGGAGCCGCAATTAGACGATTCCAAAACGGTAAAAGAAATTGTTCAGGAAGGCGTGCGGGAAGTTGTGGAAATGCTTCAAAAATACGACGAGATAAATGAAAAATTCTCCGAGCCAATGGATGCCGACGAGATGAATAAACTTATAGAGAAGCAGGGGGAAGTTCAGGAACTCATTGAGAAGCACAACGGCTGGGAATTAGACCACACGCTGGAGCGGGCTATGGACGCTTTGCGCTGTCCCGCAGGCGATACTCTGATAAAGCATTGTTCCGGCGGCGAGTGTCGGCGCGCGGCTTTGTGCCGTCTGTTATTGTCGGAGCCAGACATTCTTCTTCTTGATGAGCCGACAAACCATTTGGACGCGGAATCGGTGCAGTGGCTGGAGCAGTTTCTCAACAGATACAAAGGAACGGTCATTGCCGTTACGCATGACAGGTATTTTCTGGATAATGTGGCGGGATGGATTTTAGAACTGGACCGCGGCGAGGGGATTCCATGGGAAGGAAACTATTCTTCGTGGCTGGAGCAGAAAACTCTCCGATTGAAGACGGAAAAGAAACAGGAAACCAAACATCAGCAGGTCCTTGAGCGCGAATTGGAATGGGTCAGAATGTCGCCTCATGCAAGACAGGCGAAATCCAAAGCTCGCCTGGAGTCGTATGACAGATTACTGAATGAGAATGTCAAACAGCGTGATGAAAAACTTGAGATATTTATTCCGAACGGCCCGAGATTGGGGAATCTGGTGATTGAAGCAAAGAATGTGTCAAAGGCCTTCGGCGACAAGTTGCTCTTTGAAAATCTGAATTTTTCTTTACCGCCCAACGGCATCGTGGGAATTATCGGACCGAACGGGGCGGGGAAAACCACGCTTTTCCGTATGATAATTGGCATGGAAAAGCCGCTTGCGGGAAGTTTTAAGGTCGGAGAAACGGTTAAGATTGGATATTATGATCAGCAGCATTCGGAAATTGACCCCCAAAAAACTGTGTATGAGACGATTGCCGGCGGCAGCGACGAGATAAAAATGGGAAATTATTTTATTAACGCCCGCTCTTATGCCGCGCGGTTTAATTTTACCGGTGGTGACCAGGAAAAGCAATGCGCGGCGCTCTCCGGCGGCGAGCGGAACCGCCTACATTTAGCTTTAACGCTGAAAGAAGAAGCCAACGTTATTCTTCTTGACGAACCGTCAAATGATATTGACGTCAACACCCTGCGTGCTTTGGAAGAGGCGCTGGTTAATTTCGCGGGATGCGCGGTCGTCATCTCCCATGACCGCTGGTTTTTGGACAGGGTGGCGACTCACATACTTGCGTTTGAAGGCGATTCGCAGACCTATTTTTTCGCGGGCGGCTACACAGATTACGAGGAAAACCGCAAAAAGCGACTGGGCGCTCTCGCTCCCAAAAGAGTGAAGTACAAACAACTGACACGCCAATGAATTGTCCGGAACGGTGGAATGGGGACGGTTCTGTCCCCTTACTTTTTTGTCCCCTTACTTTTTATGATTTTTTTTGCTATTATTCCAAATATGAGCAAAGGAGATAAAATTTGGCTGGCGGCGGGTATTCCTGTTTTTATTTTCATTATCCTTTTTATGTCCAGAACTTTTCAATGGGACAAAAGCGTAAATGGCAGAACCTTCTTGGCGACGGAAAAATATTCTATTTCGCTCAAAGGAGGCCACCTCAGAAGTTTCTGGAGAAACTTCTATAAGATTAAGAAAGATTCTCCATCGGAAGATCTTTTTATCAGGGTAGTGTCGCCGGAGAATATGATATATGCAATGGTAAATTTTGACATAAAGGGCATTGACCCTGACAGAGTTGAGAAGTCGGGAGCGGCATTCTCGGAGACGGATAAGTATTCGGACGGCATAAAGTTCACGATAAGGGCAGGCAGCAGGAAAGATGTTATTATCAGGATTGCCGAAAAAGGCAGATGATAGAAGTTGATGTTCTGAGAGTTTTTTTTGACTTTGTTTCGGCTTCAGCCATCGTTATACTTGTCAACAAAGAGCAGGACAAAGTTCTTCCCGTGTGGATAGGCGTCTTTGAGGCGCAGGCGATACAGGCGGCGCTTGACGGCGAAGCGTTTGACAGGCCTCTGACGCACGACCTTCTGAAAAACATTGTTGATTCAACCGGCGGCAAAGTGAAATATGTCTTAATAACGGATGTTATAAATAACACCTTTTACAGTAGAATTTACATAGAGAGATTCGGAGATGTCATTGATGTGGATGCCAGACCTTCGGATGCGATTTGCCTTGCGATTAAAAGCGGCGGAAAGATTTATGTCTCAAAGGATATTTACGACAAGTTTGAAAAAAGAGAGGATTTTGAGAGGAAATTAAAAGAGGATTTTTATAATCTTTTCCTGAGTAACATCAACAAAGACGATTTGAAGAAAGCTTAAATGAAACAGCCTTGTTTGAAAACCGTAAGAAAGAATGAAAATCTAATCCCCCTCTTTCCCCCCAAAATCCCCTCTAACTCCCCTTTGATAAAGGGGAGAACCGCTTTGCAAAAGGGGGATGAAAGGGGGTTTTACAAATGAAAAGAAATCGCAAATCAGGTTTGCGTATCGCCGTATATCCGGGCAGTTTCGACCCTGTGACAAACGGCCACATTGATGTCATAAAAAGAGCCGCGGTTCTTTTTGACGCTCTTGTGATTGCGGTTACGACCAACCCCGCGAAAAAATCTTTTTTCTCATCCGGAGAAAGAATCACTCTCATTAAGGAAGCGCTGGATGAAGCGGGAACAAAAAAAATAAACGGAAATATAAAAGTGGATTCTTTCAGGGGTCTTCTCGTGGATTATATGAAAAAAACCGGCGCGAATGTCGTAATCAGGGGGCTGCGCGCTGTGAGCGATTTTGAATACGAGTTTCAGATGGCGCTGATGAACAGAAAATTGAACGCAGAAGTGGAAACGGTTTTTCTTATGACGGAGGCGCGTTTCGCTTATTTAAGTTCTTCGCTCGTCAGAGAAATTTCCTCTTTCGGCGCCGATGTTTCTCCGTTTGTGCCGGTCTGCGTCCTCAGGAGAATAAGGGGGAATAAAAAATGAACGCTACCCTCCCACCACCCTGAAGAGGAGAAAAAATGAATTCTTTGACGGTTGCACTCATCAGTATTCTGTTTTTCGC
>PEXM01000069.1 GCA_002779055.1 Elusimicrobia bacterium CG08_land_8_20_14_0_20_44_26 | reverse complement strand
GCATAAAAGAAGTTGTTCTCTGGGAGACATATAACAACGAAGAGCACGATGAAATTGAAAAGATAGCCCTGGAATTTGAAAAAGAGAATCCGGGCATAGATATAAAAGTACAGCGTGTGCCGTGGAACGGCCACGAATCAAAACTGATGACATCAATGATAACGAACACCGCTCCTGACATAGCCAGAGTGGATGTGGCTTTTCTGCCGAGGCTCGTGATATCCAATTCGGTTCTTGAACTTTCTCAATTCGGGGAAATAAACACGGATGACTATGTTCAGGCGGCGATAAATTCAAACATCTTCGTAGAAAACGGGAAAAAGAAAATTTACGGTCTGCCTGACCAGACGACAGGAGCGGCTCTTTTTTACAACAGAAAGATGTTCAGGGAAGCCGGTCTGGATACCAAGAAACCGCCGCGCTCCTGGGATGAGTTTATTGAGACGGCAAAACGGCTGACAAAAGATAAAGACGGCGACGGAAAAATAGATCAGTACGGTTTTGCGATGGACAATGACTTGTGGTGGACATTTCCGTTTTTTAACACTTTCGGCGTCAAGTTTCTGTCGGACGACGGGAAGAAATGCCTGCTCAATTCGCAGGCCGGATGTGCGGCTCTTCAGTTGAAGGTTGACCTTTACAAAAAACATAAGGTTGAAGCCGGCGCCTGGCAGAGCGGCGCAATACCTCCGGATACGGGTTTTATAAATGAAATGTATGCAATGGTGCTTATGGGTCCCTGGAATATAAAGAGATTCAAAGATGCCGGTCTTGATTTCGGCATTGCTCTGATTCCGAGAGGGCCTGCGGGGTCCTCTACGAATGTCGGAGGCACCGATATGGTCGTTCTGCGCAAAGCCAAGAATCCTGAAATATGTTTTAAGTTTTTGAAATATCTGACATCGCCTCGCGTTCAGGCAAAGTGGGCGACGGATCTGGCGCAGATACCGGTTAATATTAAAGCGGAAAATTATATTGATTTTTCAAAGCAGCCGGAAATAAAAATTTTTTTTGAACAGATGAAAACGGCAATTGCGCGCCCCAAGGTTATATCCTATTCGGAGTTATCAAACGTTGTAAACCCGTATTTGTATGCGGCTCTCGCAGGAAAGAAATCTGTTAAGGAAGCGCTTGATACAATTTCACAAAAAATAGAAGAAGACATTCTGGTTGAAAAATAATGGGGACGGAGGTAATTTAATTGCCAAGAATTCAAAGATTTCAAAAAAAATATAAGTCGTATTCTGTGTTTTTTTCAAAAGCCAATTATGGAATAATTGGTTTTCTTCTAATATTAATTAGCTCCGTCCCCATTTTCGCTCATCTTTTTAGATACGAAGGCGTAGCTTCAACTGTTGCGGTTGCCGGAAGTTTTAACGGATGGAATTCCGTAAGCGACCTTTTGAAGGAAACGAGCGACGGCGTCTTTGAACTGTCACTTGAGCTCCCCCCGGGAACTCACCAGTATAAATTCGTTGTGGACGGGAAATGGACGGAAGATCCTACCAATCCGGAAAAGTCAGCCGACGGGTTTGGGGGTTTTAATTCCATCATCAGGGTTGAGGGAAAAAAAGTGAGGACACCCGAGGGAAAATATGAATGTGTGAAAGACGGAAAATGGTATATTGAATTTTCATATTTTGACCCGTCTTACAAGGGATATAAAATTTATCTTTATTGCGACGGAGAAAAATGGATAAAAGATTACGACGGCGAGGTCGTTTCGTTTACCCTGCCTTTGTCCAGCGGTTTTCACACGGCGTTTCTCTGGGCGCAGGATAAAGACGGAAGTTTTTCGGACACGGAAAGAATACCAAAAAACTTCTCGGATGAAATATCGTGGCCGCAGAGGGTTATCTACAGCATCGTGACCGACAGATTTATGGACGGCGACAAGTCAAATAACAAACCCGTCGAGTATGAAGGTCTTCTTCCGAAAGCGAATTACATCGGCGGCGATTTCTCAGGTATAGAAAAGAAGATAAGGGAAGGTTATTTTAGCATGCTTGGAGTGAACTGCCTGTGGCTTTCCCCCGTCGTTGACAATGTGGACGGGGCTTTTAAAGACGCTCTCCCGCCACACTATTATTTCACGGGCTATCACGGCTACTGGCCGGTAGCGAAGGATGAAGTGGAAGAGCATTTCGGTACACAGGATGAACTTAAGAATCTTGTGAAGAGCGCCCATTCTCGTGGAATAAAAGTGATGGCGGATATGGTCTTTAACCATGTCCACGAAGAACATCCGTGGTATAAAGAGCATCCGGAGTGGTTCGGAAAATTAGAACTGCCCAATGGCGAGAAAAATATAAGAAAGTTTGATGAGTATCCGTTCACGACCTGGTTTGATTCCTTTCTGCCGTCATTTGATTATTCGAACGACGAGGCGGTGAGGGCGGTGGTAGATAATGCCGTCTGGTGGATTGAAGAATTCCATTTTGACGCGTTCCGTCTTGACGCCGTAAAACACATACCGCAAAACTTCTGGAAAGTTCTTTCAAGCGAGCTCAAAAATCGTTTCGGCGGGGATTTTTATCTGGTCGGCGAATCAATCGCATCCAGAAAAACAATCAACGATTTTATATCGCCGGGAATGCTTGACGGGCAGTTTGATTTTCCGCTCTACTGGCACATCAGAGACACATTCGCTTCGGGCAAAGAGGGTTTTGAAAGTTTGGACGCTGAATTAAAAAGTTCTCTGAGGGTCTACAAAAATGTTTATTATATGTCTCCTCTTTTGGGGAACCACGATTTCTCAAGATTTATGGCGTTTGCGGACGAAGACATAACCGATGGCGATGAGAAGAAAATAGGATGGGAAAGACCTCCCCGTGTGGACAATCCGTCAAGTTATGAAAAAATAAAGAATGCTTTTACATTTGTTCTGACAAATCCCGGAATCCCGATGATTTACTACGGCGATGAAATAGGAATGACGGGCGCCGCCGATCCCGACAACAGGAGAATGATGAAGTTTGATGGGCTTGATAAAAATGAAAAGAGCGTTTTTGAACACGTTTCAAAACTTATCCTGTTCAGAGTAAAGAGCCCCGCCATAACGATGGGGTCTCACACAGACATAAATGTTTCCAAGGATTTGTGGATTTACATAAAACATTATTTTCAGGACAGCGTCCTTGTTGTGCTCAATTCGGCGGCCGAGGGAAGGAAAATAAAAATTCAGATTCCCGCATTTGTTCCCGCGGGAGGTTGCTACAGGAGTGTCTTGACTGGCGGGAAATACAAAATTAAACAGGGCAATGTGGTTCTGAAAATACCGGCTGCGGGTTCGGACGTTCTTCATTTTGAAAAATGAACGCCGCACCGCGATATAATGCTGTGAGGGAGAAAAAAATCGGCTATGAAGCAAAAAAGGCGACAATATAAAAGATACAGGATGATTGAAATGGTTACGGTTGAAAACGCGGACACGAAGGCAACGGTCAGGGGATGTCTCGAGGATATCAGTGCAGGGGGAGCATCTTTTATTACGCCCGACGGTCTTGCCGGCTGGGGCATCATTAACGTTGAACTTCCCGGTTTGATCGTTAATGCGCAGGTTGTTAGAAGCGAGAGAAGGGGAGGCAACTGGGTTTTTAGAGTAAAATTTGAGAAAATGAATTTCTTTAGAAAATTAAAGCTTCTATCTGTCATAAAGAAATCGGCAAAACAAAGCGAATGATATTAAGGAGTGAAGGATATATTGAAGTTTGCCCTGGCGCACTTTTTCTGTTATCTATTGTCACAGTGTCAGGCGCCGTATTCTTTCCACTCTTTTGAGGAGGTTGAATTATGCAGAGCCGGGAATTATTAATAGCCAATTTAAAAAAACAGATTGAAGACCTTGAGAAAATCCCGAAAAGTTTGAGGAAAGCGCAAAACGGGATAAAACTTTTGATTGACCAGCTTCAAGACGAGAGTAAGACCGGCACTCCGCCGAACTACGATTTGGGCGCGGATGAATACAGGGTGCTGCTATATACGATTCTCGGGGAACTAAAGAAAAATGCAAAAATACTGATAAAAACAGGGGACTTAATAATATCCATGCAAAAAGAAGCCAACAAGGAAAGACCTTCTGAAACACAGGAATTTGACAGCTGAAAAAGCCATATAAAGCCGCAGGTAACAGGTGCTCCTCCCATTACGGACGGAGCCGCGGGGTATGAAAGCGCCGCTTAAAAAATTTCTTTTTGACTGCATTTTCTATGTTCTGATTGCCGCGGGTTTTATAGCGGTTTTGATTTTGCTTATAAGCAAAAACCAGCCGGAAAAATACTTTGCGCTTTTCGGCTGTCTCGTAATAGCGGCATTCCTTTTTTTCTCGATTTACTTTGCTGCCGTCGTCGCCGCCGCCGCTACCTTTGTGACGCTGGCAGCTATAATAATCGGCTCTTCCCTTGTTGCATCCTCTGCGGCGATTGCCTTATACTGGGGAATAATATTTTTTATTGACCGGCATTTGGAAGATTCTTCGGAAGATTACGGCAGGAATAAAATAACTCTTGAAAATACCGAGGCGGCAGTGACGGAATTTGAAGTTCAAATAGCGCGCGGTGAAAAACTTATACCTGAACTTGAAAACGGGATATCAAGGTACGAAAAAATGGCGGAATTTTCTCTTGAACTCGGCACAACATTTTCACTAAAAAACATTTCAATGTTCATTATAAACTTCGTAAGAAATGTTTTTCCCTCATCAGAAGTCAGTCTTATAAAACAGGCGCAGGACTCCTATGACAGGTGGGTGTATTCAAAACAGACGCCGCTTTACATAGAAAACTCCGCGAAGGACTACAGGTTTGATTCGCCGGCATCAAGCGATGCTTCGTCCATAATTGCCTGTCCTGTTTTTAACGAGGGCCAGGTGCAGTCAATAATAAAGGTTTTAGCATCAGAGGGAGAACTTGCTCCGTCTGACTTGAGGTTTTTAATTTCAATTGCATCGCTTTCAACAATTGCAATGGAGAATATGACCCTTTTTGAAAGGACGCAGGAACTTGCCATAACGGATGACCTCACGGGGTTATACACACATTCTTATTTTCTTGAAAGATTAAATGAAGAAATTGCGAGAGCCGCAAGATACGGCGAGAAATTTGTTTTCCTGATGATTGATATAGATCATTTCAAGAATTTTAACGATCTTTTCGGTCATCAGGCGGGCGATAGTGTCCTCATCAGGGTTTCGCACAGAATTGCGGAAAGCATCCGGGCGACCGACATAGTCGGCAGATACGGCGGCGAGGAAATTTCGGTTATTCTGCCGCACACCGATTTGAAAAAGGGCGCGGAAATAGCCGAGAACATAAGAAATGCGGTAAAGAAGGAGAAATTTTATTTTGAGGGTAAATCGGCGGGTGTCACGGTTACGACGGGCGTTTCGTTTTTTCCTAAATCCTCAGATGCGGAAAAGATTGTAAAAAACGCTGATGCGGCTCTTTACGAGGGAAAGAGAAAAGGTCGGAACATTGTTGTGAGCTTTTCGGATTTGCAATGAATAAACACAGCGTTCATCCGAATACAATCAGAGGCATTCTATGCGTCTCGGGCGTAAGTTTATTTTTTTTAGTGCCTGCCGCATCCCGCAGTTTTATACTCGGTACGGTTTGCGCTCTTGTGCTTTTTTCGCTTTCTCCCGGAGGTTTGAACACGCTCATAAAATGCGCAGTCGCAACGTCTCTGGCCGCTGTTTTTTTGATATCGGGTGACAGGATATTAACTATGTGCGTGCCGATTCTCTTTTTTTTAATTCTTCCCGATTTTAAGATTCTATCCGAAAAGCGTGCTCTTTTCGGCGATTTCAAAGTCAAATACGATGAACTTCTTAAGAAACTTTTGGAATTTGAAAAGAAAAATAATGAGATGGCACAACACATTGAAAAACTTAAATCCGAAATTGAAAAATACGAAAAACTTTACGAATTGTCAAAGGACATAGAATCTATTTCGGATGGCAGGGAGCTCGCGAATAAATCTCTTGATGCTTTTTCTCTGAAATTAGGAATTGAGAAGCTTGCTTTTTTTAGAGTGATGGCCTCGGGCATGGAACTTTTCTCATCAAAGAATCTGCGGGCGGATGAAATTGATGATTGGAAACGCATGCTCGGGAATATAAAAAACATCCCCGGCGGGAACCGTTATGAGTTTCCTCTTGTGGCGGGAAAGAAAAAACTCGGCGCAATTCTGGTAGCCGGCGCTCTTGATGAAAAGCAAATAAATAAAGCCGTCGTGATATCCTCGCAGGTGGCTCTGGGTTACGAGAAGACGGTTCTTTACGAACAAGTCAGAGAACTTTCCAGAATAGACGGTTTGACAGGCCTTTTTTTAAGGAAATATTTTATGAGCCGGCTTGAAGAGGAAATTACCCGCGCCAGAAGGTATGATTATGAAATAGCTTTTCTTATGTGCGACCTTGACGATTTTAAAAAATACAATGATACATACGGCCATCCGATGGGCGACAATGTCTTGGCACAAGCGGCGAAGGCGATAAGGGATACAATCAACCCTTCGGATTTCGCAGGGCGCTACGGAGGCGAAGAGTTCTGTATTTATATGCCGATGGCGGCGAGAATTCAAACGCGCGAAAAGGCGGAAAAAATACGCGAAGAAGTAAAGCGGGACACTTCGGTGTCTATATCAATAGGGATTGCTTATTTTCCCACGGACGGTTCAACGGCGCATGACCTTATAAAGGCATCGGATGCGACGCTTTACAAGGCGAAAAAAAACGGCAAGAATATTGTCGGCGAATACGCTTAGGAATTTTTTCATGGAAGAGATTGGTTGAAAAAGTTAGATAAAGCGTGATGAATATAGTTAACCGATTAACTGAAAATGTTGTTTGATTATCTAATTGTAAATGGGCTGCTGAGAAAGGCAAATACCGACGGTGTTTATTTTTGCAAAGCGAAATGATTTTAAAATTGGCTCTTGACAAGATTTTATTGATTTGGTTAAAATAAGTTAAGCGGTTAACCGAGTATTTGTGGATTAATGTTATGGTAAAGAGCAAAAAAATTGTGACGAAAAAAAATGATTATGCACAGATTAATAACAGCGCCGCCGCTCCGGCGGTTACAATAAAAAACGTCGCTAATTACTGTCGGGTTTCTACGGCGACCGTTTCCCTGGTTCTGTCAAGAAATCCGAGAATATCCGAAGAAACGGCTAAGAAAGTGTTTGATGCAATAGAGCGTCTCGGATACAGGCCCTCCGCCGCAGCAAGAAATCTTGCTCTTAACAGTACAAAAATTATATCGCTTGTAATTCCCCAACTTGACCATATTTTTGTACACCCTTTCTTTTCGCTTTCAATAAACGGCATATACGATGCCTGTGTGGCAAACGGTTATAATCTTCAGTTAGAAATGGCTTCTTTTCAGTTCGCAAAAAGAAAAAG
>PEXM01000047.1 GCA_002779055.1 Elusimicrobia bacterium CG08_land_8_20_14_0_20_44_26 | reverse complement strand
GGCATATTGCCGCCGCGGCAATAGATGCCGTTTCGCTGCGGAGAACATTATCGCCGACGGATACCGCAATGAGTCCGACTTTGCGGGCTTCTTCCAATTCTCTGTCGGTGAACCCTCCTTCGGGCCCCGTAAAAATACTTACCGAACTTACTCCGCCACGCAAAAAGAAAGGCGTTTCTCCGCAGGACAATATATAACCCGGCGTTTTCTCCTTCTTCCAATCCTTAATACTTATCAAAAAATTTATCGTTTCGTCAAGGGATGGCAGATATTTAATGCCGGTCTGCTCGCATGCAGAAATCATAATTTTTTCAAGATGACGCCGCGATATTTTTTGTCTGAAAGAGCGTTCGCATCTAATGGGCGTAAAACGGGACACGCCGAGTTCCGTGCACTTTTCCAGGCACAAACCCATAGCCCGCGGTTTTATCACCGCCTGAAAAATGTGTATTTTAAAATCTTGAGGTGGGTGCTTTTCCTTTTGAAGCAACCTCAATTTAACCAGCGGCGGACAGGGGTTTATTTCCGTTATCTCGGTGCTGCCTGAGGTGCCTTCGCCGTCAAAGACGTTTATTACATCATTTACGCCGTGCTTGAGCACATTTATTATGTGATGAGCGGTCTCGCCGTCTATTTGCGTAAAATCAGGGCTATAAAACTGCCTCATTCAAAGATTTTTTTGTAGAACGGTTTTTTTTCTCCGAAGGAGGCCGAAAACTGTTTAAGATATTCTTCAAGAAAGGCCTTTTCTTTCGAAGATATTTTTGACGGAATGAAAATACCGATTTTGACAAAAAGATCGCCGCTGTATGAGGCGTTGAGCCGCGGCATGCCGTAACCTTTCAGGCGAAAGACCTGACCGTCTTTGCAGGATGGGGGAATTTTCATCTGTATGTCTTTTTCCAGAGTCGGCACCGATATCTTTCCTCCGAGAACGGCGACAGGGTAGGGGATATCAATGTGCGTTGACAGATCATTTTCTATACGTTCAAATGCAGAGTGGGGTTCAACCTGGACGACAACATAAAGATTGCCCGGTATTCCTTCGGGAGATTCGTATCCTTTATTTCTGACTCTGAGGGATGTCCCTGAAATCACGCCTCTGGGTATTTTCACTTTGATTTTTTCGTTTTTCTTTTCAAGACCGTGCCCCGCGCAGACGCCGCATTTGTATTTTATAACGGTGCCGCGCCCGCCGCATTCGGGGCATATCCGCTCGACGGAAAAAATAAAACTTCCTTCCGTGATGACGCCTCTCCCTTTGCAGAGAGGGCACCTGACCGGTTTTGTGCCGGCTTTGGCGCCGCTCCCGTCGCAGGATGAGCATTTTACGCCCCTTGTGTATGTCACCTCTTTTTCGCATCCGCCGTAAGCATCTTCAAGCGTTATGGAAACGCGGATTTCAACATCTCTGCCCGTTGTTTGTCTGTGGGCGCTTTCACGGGCGCCGAACCGGCCCCCGCTAAAAAAACTGCTGAAACCTCCGCCTCGCCCCGGGCCGCCGCCGAAAATGTTGTTGAGTATATCGGAGAAATCCGAAAAATCCGCCTGCCTGAAAATGTCCTCGTATGAATACTGCTGGTCTATGCCCGCGTGCCCGAACTTGTCGTAATTCGCTCTTTTTTGAGGGTCAGAGAGAACTGCGTATGCCTCGGAAATTTCTTTGAATTTTTCTTCCGCCTCTTTCTTTTTTTCGTCAGGAACCCTGTCGGGATGGTATTTCAGCGCCAAATGTCTGTAAGCGGATTTTATCGCAGCTATGTCGGAATTTTTCTCAATTCCGAGAACCTCATAATAATCTCGTTTAGAACTCAATTTTTTTCCCTTGTTCCCATTTTACTTTTTTACTTTTTTATTTTTCATCTTCCACTTCCGCATCCACGACATTCTCGTTATCTTTTTTATTATCGCTTTTATCGCCGGCTGCCTCTTGGTTCTCCTCGCCTCCGCCGGATGCCTGCGGTTTCTCTTTCTGAGTCGTGCGCTTGTATGCCTCTTCGGCGAGTTTGTGAGACGCTTTTTCAAGGGACTCTTTCGCCTTTGTTATTTTATCGGCGTCGCCGCTTTTCAGCGCTTCCTTCGCGTCTTTCACTTCTTTTTCTATGTGTTCTTTATCGGAGGTCGTTATTTTGTCCCCGAACTCCGCGACACTTTTCTCAACAGAATAAACGAGGTTGTCCAGCTCGTTTCTGGCTTCTATAATTTTCTTTTCCTTGTTGTCTTCTTCCTCGTGTTCTTTGGCTTCTCTCTTAAGTTTTTCAATTTCTTCTTTGGACAGCCCCGACGACGATTTTATCACGATGTTCTGCGATTTTCCCGTCGCCTTATCTTCCGCCGAGACCTTCATAATTCCGTTGCGGTCTATATCAAATTTGACTTCTATCTGAGGCACGCCTCTCGGCGCGGGCGGGATTCCCGTAAGTTCAAACTGACCGAGCGATTTATTGTCTTTCGCCATAGGCCTTTCTCCCTGAAGCACATGAATGGTTACGGCGGGCTGACTGTCCGCTGCTGTTGAAAAAATCTGGCTTTTGCCCGCGGGGATGGTGGTGTTTCGTTCTATCAGCGTCGTAAAGACGCCTCCGAGTGTTTCAATACCGAGGGAAAGAGGCGTTACGTCAAGAAGCAGAACGTCTTTTACGTCGCCCTTGATGATTCCCGCCTGTATCGCGGCGCCGGCCGCCACGACCTCGTCGGGGTTTACGCCTTTGTGCGGTTCTCTTTTGAAAAAATCCTTTACAACCTGCTGGACGCGGGGCATTCTCGTCTGTCCTCCGACAAGAATGACTTCTTTGATTTCGTCCACTCCCACTTTTGAGTCGGCTATGGCTTTTTCCACGGGCCCGATGGTCTTATCAATGAGTTTTTCCGTGAGTTGTTCAAGTTTTGACCTTGTCAGTTTTATGCTCAAATGTTTTGGCCCCGATGCATCTGCGGTTATGAAAGGCAGGTTGATTTCACTTTCCAGAGCAGTTGACAGTTCGCATTTGGCTTTTTCGGCGGCTTCCTTCAGGCGCTGCAGAGCCATTTTGTCTTTTTTAAGGTCAATGCCGTCGGATTTCATAAATTCGCCGGCAAGCCATTCAATTATTATCTGGTCGAAATCATCGCCGCCGAGATGCGTGTCGCCGTTTGTGGACTTGACTTCAATCGTGAATGCACCTTCGGACTCTCCGACTTCCAGGATAGATATGTCAAAAGTACCTCCGCCGAGGTCATAGACGGCTATAACCTCGTTTTTCTTTTTATCCATGCCATAAGCGAGAGCCGCCGCCGTCGGTTCGTTGATTATGCGAAGCACCTTGAGTCCCGTGATCTCGCCCGCTTCCTTTGTCGCCTGCCTCTGCGCATCGTTGAAATAAGCCGGCACCGTTATCACCGCCTCGGTTATTTTTTCGCCGAAATGCTCTTCGGCGTCTCTTTTGAGTTTCATCAGTATTTTTGCCGAAATTTCAGGGGGGCTGTAATCTCTTTCCCCTATCTTCATCCGCACGTCCCCGTTTGACGCCGCCGTCAGTTTGTAAGGAACGATTTTTTTGTCTATTTCTACGGAGTCGCTGTCAAGTTTTCTCCCCATAAATCTTTTGGTTGAGAAAATGGTTTTGAAAGGGTTGGTGATTGCCTGCCTTTTGGCGAGCATCCCGACAAGCTCCTCGCCTTTATCCGTAAACGCCACGATTGACGGCGTCGTGCGCGCGCCCTCGGCGTTCGGGATAATGGTCGCTTTTCCGCCCTCCATTATAGCCATACACGAATTTGTCGTTCCTAAATCAATTCCCAATACGTGAGCCATTTCCCCTCCTTAATTTTCCATCTTTCATTTTCCATCTTTCATTTCTTCTTGCGCCGGAGGCGGTTTTTCGTTTTTAGCGACAACCACCGACGCCGGTTTCAAAATCTCGTCGCCTAAATAATAACCGTTTGATAAGACCTTTAGAATAATTCCGTTTTTATGCTTATCCGTTTTTTCAGCCAGAACTGCGCTGTGGACGTGCGGGGAAAATTCTTTTCCGTCGCATTCCATTTTGCGGACTCTAAAATCGGCGATGATTTTTTCAATTTTCCTGAAAACAATGTCAACGGCTTCTTTTACGCCGCTCTCATTTTTTGAGATTGCCTCATGCACTCTGTAAATATCGTCCATAATCGGGAGAAACGCCGAAAGGACTTCTTTTCTTCCCGCTTTTATAAGATCCGCCGCTTCTTTTTCCATACGTTTCCTGTAATTATCAAATTCTGCTTTGAGGGATGCGAGCTGGTCGTAATAATCCTGCGCTTTTTTCTTTTCCGCGTCAATGGTTTGGGCGAGAATATTCGGTTCTTCTTTGAATATTTTTTCTTTTGCCTCGTCCGAAATTTGCGCCGCATCAATTTTGCAGGGGGTCTCTTGTCCGGCGGGAGCGTCTGACGGAATTTTTTTTGCTTCGGGCGGATGGCCGACGGAATTATTTGTATTTTTGTGTTTTAAATGAAACATCAGATTACCTCCGTCAATCTTTTCCCCGCAGCCATCGTAATGCCTTTAACCAAAGGCAAAACCCGCATATAATTCATATACTGCTGGCCGAGAACGCAGCAGACAAAGCGTTCTTCGCCCGCTTTGAAATTAGACATAACGACCGCAAGGTCATTAAATTCGCCCGGAAGTTTTTCAAGGCAGAATTTTACGACACAGTCCTCGTCCGGAATATTTTCAATAATCTGCGATATCAGAATGCCGTTGTCGTCAAGAAGCGAAAATATTTTCGTGAGCGTTTCCATTTTTCTTTTGGATATATCGGGATTTACGCTCGTCTGCAGAGTTATTTTCTGCATTGTTCTAAGAACCGCAAGCCCGGTTAAAACCTTCTCGATATTCTTACGATTTTCGATGTAAAGAGCGCGGAATTTGTTTTTGAGAGCGCCCGGCGAAGACGAGCGGTTTTCCCTGAGAAATCTACGGATAAAATCAAAGGATTTTCTTGAAACTTCATCGGGAAGAATTATGAGTTTTTCATAAATTTTTCCGCTTGGATTAATTATGTAAAGCAGGACCTTTTTTTTGGAAATGAGCTTTATCTCAAACTCGTATTCTTCACTCGAGATATCAATGGAGCCGGCGATTCCCACCCATTCGGAGTGGAGAGACAAAACTCTGGCGGCCGCCTTCAGAATCGCGAACTCATCCGCGCAGTCCTCAAATTCGGCGATTTTAACGCCGTCCATTATTTCCGGCCGGCTCAGAATATTATTAACGTAAAAATTGAGTCCCAAAGCCGTCGGTATCCTGCCGGAGCAGTAAAATGAGTGAGTGAGGAGTCCTCTTTTTTCATAAGATGCCAGAACATTGCGGATTGTCGCGGGCGAGACGCCGAGATTGTATTGCGCTTTCAGATATTTGGAGCCGGTCGGCCGGGCACTGCTGATAAACTCCTTTATGGCGGAAAATAGAATTTTGCTGTTCCGTGTTTCTGCGTCGGAATCCGTTTTTTTAAATCTGCTCATTTTTTTATTACGTAGGCGAGGATAAATCCTCGCTCTACATGATACACTTTCGTATAATTTAGCACCCTCCTTTAATGCGTGCTAATCTAACAATTGCGGCGCAACTTGTCAAGCCCGTTTTGCCACTTGACAGATTTTAGGAGATTAGTTAAACACTTAACAAATGCAAAATTCAGGAGGAAAAATGCCAGAGCAAAACATTGAGGAAAAAATTAAGGCGATTGTAGCGGAAAGATTGAGAGTTGAAGTCAACAAGGTAACTCCCGAAGCAAATTTTATTAACGACCTTGGAGCGGATTCGCTCGATCAGGTGGAACTCGTTATGGCTCTTGAAGACGAATTCGGTCTTGAAATAGCAGACGATGAAGCTCAAAAACTGGATACCGTTGGCAAAGCGATTGAATACGTAAAATCAAAAACATCTTCATAAAGCGGCTGTAAACCATAAAAACACATCTGCCCCGTCCGGGGACGACGGGTGACGCTTCTCAGACAGGGAACTATTTACCGTGAAAAAAGCGCTGTTTCAGAAATTGTCCGGTGCGCTCGGAGTTGATGTCCACAACAAAAATTTGTTCAAAAAGGCATTTACACACAAGACATACGCATGGGGGACCGGAAATCCCGCGGATTCCAACGAGCGTCTTGAATTTCTCGGCGACTCCGTTCTTAATCTCTACATTTCCGAACGGCTCTACGGCATTTTCCCCGACGCCGAAGAAGGGGCTCTGACGAGAATGCGCTCGCACCTCGTAAACACGAAACGACTCGCTAAAATTTCAAAAGAGCTTAATCTGCATGAAATGCTTGAAGTCGGTGATTCGTTTGAAGGTGAAATCTCCGAGCAGACGTCCATTATGGCTGACACGTTTGAAGCACTCGTCGGAGCGATATACATTGATTCCGGATGGAGCAAACTCACAGAATTTATTGAAAAACATTTTGCCATAGAAGAAGCCTCCGACAAACTGGACTCAAAAAGCCGTCTCCAGCAGGAGATACAGAAAATGTATGCGATTCTTCCTGAATACAAGGTCATTTCCGAGGAAGGTCTGCCGCACAAAAAAAATTTTATCGTGGAAATTTCCGTGCAGGGAATCGTGAGAGGGAAAGGTTGCGGTCCGAATAAGAAAATCGCCGAAGCAAATGCAGCGAAAGAAGCGCTCACTTTCTATGAAAAGAAAAAAGGCGTAAGGTCTTGAATGTTGAAAGTATAAAATTTTTTTGAAAACAATTCCTGCCGCAAGGTATTTATGCAAAAAGTCATTGAAATAAAAGACGTCGTAAAAGTGTATAAAAAAAATCATTTTTTCAAAACCAAAAAAACGACGGCTCTCAACGGTTTTTCGCTTTTAGTCAACGCCGCCGATATATACTGCCTGTTGGGATTGAACGGCGCGGGCAAGACGACAACCGTAAAACTCATCCTTAACCTGATTTTTCCCGATTCGGGAAGCATAAAAATTCTCGGTAAAAAACCGTCGCCCGAAGTGATCAGCAGAATCGGCTACGTTTCGGAAAGCCCGTATCTTTTTCCGTACCTGAC
>PEXM01000036.1 GCA_002779055.1 Elusimicrobia bacterium CG08_land_8_20_14_0_20_44_26 | reverse complement strand
AATGCTTCGCAAGAGCGATTGTGCCTATAAAGGCGAGCAAACTCCATGCGATGGCGACATTCATATAAAAGTCCTGTTTAAATTCCATTGAAAGAATGGCGCAGAAACCGACAACGACAATGCCGAGAATGTCTATGGCGACGGTTCTGTCCGCGGGAGTGGGACCTCTGCCTATCCGCCAGATACACAGAAAAGTGGATAAGAGAAGCGTAACAACAAAAAAATTAATCATTCAAAAATCCTCTCAAGAATATTTTCAAAACGTTCCACTATCAGTTTTGTCGCTTTATCCGTCTCAACGCTTTTAACATTAATCCAGTGTATGTAAAGAAATTCATCCGCTATATCAACGGTGAGAGTGCCGGGCGTGAGAGTGATGGAATTGCAGAGGGCAGCACGCGCCGCAGGAGATTTAAGGCGCGTTTTTACTTTTACGATTCCCGGTTTTATCGGAAGCGCCGGGTGAAGCACCCTGTATAGAACGTCAAAATTGGCGCGTATCATATAATAAAGGAAAACGGGGATGTAATAAATGAACCACGCCCAGCGTTCCAACTGCAGGAATTTAGCGGGTTTTTCCGCAAAAAAATTCCCGAAGATAAATGCCGTGAGCAAAGAAACAAGGACTCCTAAAAAAACGCTCTGCGCCTCGGCCGGCAGAATCAGAAGTATCCAGCAGACGAATGCCGCGAAAAATAAAACCGCTTTTCTCATTTTATATATACCATCATCCTGTAATTCGTCGGATTCAATACGGCATTTACCGCCGGTGTTAAAATTTTGTTTCTTACCCCGGGCAAAAGAATAAAAGAAGTTGCCAGGCACAGCGCTGCAAGTATTATGACGCTTGCCGACATAAAAAAAGGCGATTCTTTAATCTCTTTATTTATTTCTTTAAGTTTTCCGAAGAAAGCCAATTTCTGAACTTTCATAAAATACGCAAGCGTGAGAACGCTTCCGATAACGGCCCAGACGGCTAAAACCGGATGCCCCGACTGCACGCACGCTATGATAATAATCAGTTTTGAAAAAAAACCGTTGAAAGGCGGAAGACCCGAGATGCTCAGAGAAGCGACGAGAGAAGTCGCCCCCGTCACGGGCATAACTTTGTTAAGACCTCCCATACTGTTGAGGTCGCGTGTTTTCAGGCGGTAAAAAACGGAGCCGGAATTTAAGAAAAGCAGGGATTTGAAAATTGAATGATTTATCAGATGAAAGAGAGCGCCGAAAATTCCGAGAGGCGTGCCGAGTCCGAGTCCGAGGACGATATAACCGACCTGAGATATTGAACTGTAAGCGAGCAATCTTTTTATGTCCGTCTGTCCGAGAGCGAGAAGAACGCCGACCATCATCGAGATAACTCCGAGGTTGGCGAGTAAAATACTTTTATAGGAAAACACGTTGAATATTACGCGCGTCAACGCGTATATGCCGATGGTTTCAATGAGCACGCCGCTCAACATCGCCGACACCGGCGCCGGCGCCGAGGGATGCGCATCCGGAAGCCACGCGTGAAACGGAACGAGAGCGCCTTTTATTGAAAACGCCGTAATAAAAAGGAACAGCGAAAATTTGAGAAGCCAATCAAAACTCTCGCCAGGCATAGCGGCTGAGATGTATGACATATTGAGAATTCCGAAGCGGGAATAAAGCACGGCTACCGCCATAAGGACGAGGGAAGACGCCACAGCGCCCATAACCATATACTTGAAAGACGCTTCCAATTCTTCGGCTTCCGTGCCGAATCCGACGAGAGCGTATGATGCGACGGAGGCGATTTCTAAAAAAACAAACAGGTTAAAGAAGTCCCCCGACAGAAGAACGCCGTTCATTCCGGTAAGCATCAGGAGAAACAGCGCCCAGTAGTGTCTCCTTGCCGTGTATTGGCTCATATAATTTATTGAAAATATGCCTGAAAGAAGCGCGATTAAATTTACCGCAACGAGCATAAGATGGCTCAGACCGTCAAGCAGAAAGTTTATGCCGAACGGCGGCCTCCAGCCCCCGACAAAATAAGAACAGGATTGACCGAAAAGAGTGAGTGTAAGTATAAAGAGCGTGAGCATAATTACATTTGCCAAAATGTCTGCGACGGTGTCCCTCACTTTTCTGTCTTTAAGAACGGAGTCAATAAATATAACAAGAAAGGAGCCCGCGAGAGGCAGAATTACAAAATAAGGCAGAACTTTCATTTTATATCATCCCTTCAATTTATTTATTTTCGTCACATCAAAGGAACCGTAACGTTCGTAAATGCGCGTCGCCAGCGCCACCATCAGAGCCGTCACGGCGAGGCCTATCACAATTGAGGTCAGAACCAACGCCTGAGGCAGAGGGTCAACGCTCGTTGCGGCGAAGGTGTTTATATCCATAGATTTATCTAAAATCGGCGCGATGCCGTCTTTGCGGAAACCAATCAGAATGAGAAAAAGATTGATGCCGTAATCCAAAATAATAAATCCGAGGATGATTTTTATCAGATTCTTTTTGCAGGTTATGCCGTAGAGACCGACCAGAATAAGCGTAAAACACAGAGCGTATATCATTCTTCTTTCACCATTTTCAATTTTTCGCCCTCAAGAATCACTCTCGTTATAGAAAGGACAAAAAATACAAGAAACAGACCCGCCATAACTTTCAGGGCGATGGCAATATTGAGAAGAGGTATGAAACCCGCGCTAAGAAGTTTGAAGTTCGCGCAACTCCACTTCTTAAAGATAAAATTACCGCAGAAAGATGCGCCGGCGTAAATTGCCGTCCAGACGGTGAAAATAAAAATCAGCCCTCCCGCCGCCTCAATCATTTCCGCTCTTTTCCGGGGAAGCAAGGGGCTTATTTTATCTTTCCCGAAAGAGAGCACTATAAGTATAAAACTCGCGGCAAGAATGACGCCTCCCGCAAAACCGCCGCCGGGCGTAAGATGTCCGTAGGCGGTAATATAGCAGCCGAAAAGGAATATAAAACCGGCAATCCAGTTGCACACGGTTTTAACGATTTCGCTCATTCCGTTTAACTCGGTTGTCGGTGCTCGGTTTTTCTCTTCCCTCTTCACTCTTTTGCCTTTCTCCTCAAAATTACCACCGCCCCTAATATAGCCGTAAAAAGAATCGTGGCTTCACCCAGCGTGTCATAGGCCCTGTAATCAAGAATCACCGCCGAGACAATATTCGCCGCGCCTGTTTCCTCAAACCCTCTTAAAAGGTAATACTGCGCGACCTTGCTCAAATTTACGCCCACTTCGGGAAGAAGACCTATCGCTCTCGCCGCTAAAACCGCAAGAACAAATAGCAGAATAACATTTTTAGCAAACGGCATAAAGTTGCGCGTGTCTTCTATTGTGCGTATGTCCCTTGAAATCGTCACGCGTATCAGAATTATGAGCGTGAGAATTTCAACCACAACCTGCACGATGGCTATGTCGGGCGCCTTCAGATAAAGAAAAACGACCGAAAGCATAAATCCGACGGCGCCTATGGAAATAATTGAGGAGAGAAGGTCTTTTGACTCAAGCGCAGCAACCGCGGCGAGTATCATAAATACAAGGAATGTGAAAATTATGTATTCCGTCATAATGAAAGCAGTATAATAATTCCTCCGATAAAAATCCAACTCAGATAATCGGTGAGTATCCCGTCGTGGATGTAACGCAGGGGCTTGATTATGTAAAAAACGAGCGCCTTCAGCGCTTCATAAAAGTCAAAAATATATTTCTTCGCCAGAGAATATATTTGTCTGAAAGGGAAAATGTTTTCAATGCTTGCGTAAAATTCCACGCCCGAGACGTTCATTTCCGGCGAAATATTTTCTCCGCCGATGTAATTTTTCACCCTGCGCGTTTTTGCCCCGGAAACGAGATAGATAACGAGACCTAAAATAATTCCCGCTATTATGAGAACTGCCGCTGCGCCCGGGTTCCATCCCGATAAGGTGATGTTTCCGAAAACAGGGTCTATAAATAAGTTCTTTGCAAAAATCCCTAACAGAACACAGAAAGCGGCAAGGATAATTTGAGGGAGTATCAGGGAGAATTTCTCCGGTTTTGCCGCGACGCTCACCGGCGACACAAGTTTTACGCCGAGAAAAACGGAGTGCAGAAGTTTAACAAACGAAGCGAGAGTCAGGGCGCTGCCGAAAATAGCCGCTATGAGACAGAGCATCGTAAGAAAAGGAAAATCTGTCGTCAGAGATTGCAGGATTCCCTGATATACCAGCCACTTGGAATAAAAACCGTTTAAGGGAGGAATTCCGGATATGGCGAGAGACGCGATAAACATTGACGTGAAAGTTACGGGCATAATTTTCGCAAGACCGCCCAGTTCTTCAATTTTGTCTGAGGCGGCAGTTTTTTCAACCTGACCGATACCGAGGAAAAGAGCGCATTTGTATATTGCGTGGTTGAGCATATGGAAAAGCCCGCCGGCGCATCCGACAGGACTGCCGCAGGCGATGCCGAGAATCATATAACCGGTTTGCGAGACGGCGTGATAAGCGAGCAGTTTTTTTGCCGTGTGCTGGGACAGAGCCATAAAAACGGCGCTGATTATCGTGAAGGCGCCAATGAGCATAACGGCGATTCTGACTTCCTGAGGGAACGTAAAAATCTGGAAAATTCTCGAAGCAAGATAAATGCCGAGGAGCTTGTCAAGAGCGGCGGGAAGAAAAGCCGTCACCGCCACGGGCGCTTTATCCGCGGTTTCGGGTATCCATGTGTGAAGAGGAAAGACCCCCGCTTTCGCGAACGATGCGGCGAGCATTGAGACGACCGCAAGAAGAGACCATCCGGCGGGAACCATGGAAAAAGACCCGGTCATATTATACAGAACAGCGACTCCGAGTATCAGAAACGAATCGCTTCCGCCTATTATTATCATCGCTTTTTTTGCCGCGGCCGCGGCGCCGGTTTCAAACTGCATAAGAAGGTAAAGGCAGATTCCCGATAAACCCCATCCCGTTGCGAGGACAATCCAGTCGGCGCTTATGACCGTAAGTTGCGAAGCGAAAAGCGTTAGGAAAAAATACGAGAAATATTTGTTGAGTCGTTCTTCAATTATACCGGCGGAATAAACGCTCAGGAGCACGCCGAAGAAACTTACAGCGACATAAAGCATTTTTGAGATTGTGTCAAAAAGAATAAAACTCATCTCGGGCGCGGCGCTGAAAATCGCGGCGATGCTTAATGCAAAACCTGCGGCGGAGAAAATAACCGCTGCGCGCCGTATGAATTTTCTGTAATCAGGTATAATGAAAAAAATCACCGCAAGCCCGAGATTTAAAATGAGCGGATACAAAACGGTCATTTCCCTTCTTTCTCCTTAATAGCGGCCTTCATCGCTTTCGTTTTTTCCTGTGAAATCTCTATTAACTTTTCCCACCCGTATTTTAAGAAGCCATTTTCAACCGCCTGCATTCTTTCCGTGCAGCAGTAACACGGGTCCACCGCCGCGAGAGTAATTGCCGCGTCCGATACAATCCCCCCGACCGCCGCCACTTCGTTAGAGTAGATATTCATATAAGAAGGGGCTCTGATCTTGTGCCTTATCGGGGTGTTTCCTCCGTCGCTTCTGACATAATGCCAAACCTCGCCGCGCGGGGCTTCATATCGTCCGATGCCTTCGCCTGCGGGTATTTCGCGGACTTCTTCGCAGATGTTTCCTTCAGGCAGTTCTTTTAGTTTGTCAAAGCACTGGTTTATTATTTTCACGGACTCATACATTTCAAGAATGCGCACAACGGCTTTGTCAAAAACATCGCCGTTTTCGCAGACAATCATATTCCAGTCAACAAGTCCGTAGGCGCTGTTTTCTATGTCTATTTTTCGTATGTCCTGTTTTAAGCCGCTGGCTCTCGCCGTAGGTCCCGTGACGCAGTATTTCACGGCGTCTTCTTTTGTGAGGACTCCCACATTTTTAGTTCTTGCTCCTATGACAGGGTCGTCCATGACGGCGCCTTTGAACATATTAACCGCCGAAACGATTGAGTTTAATTTTTCTTTCATTCCGTCTATTTCCGAATTGATTATGTCCCGCCTCACGCCGCCGATTTTCATCATTGCGTAATGGTTTCTGTTGCCGGAAATCTGCTCCGCTATGTCGAGAACGGGTTCCCTGTATTTCCACGCCCACATCCAAACGGTATTATATCCAAGAAAATGGCCGGCAAGGCCGAGCCAGAGAAGATGGGAATGGATTCTTTCTATTTCCGCGATAATACAACGTATGTATTTCGCTCTTTCGGGAATTCCTATTCCAAGGAGGTCCTCAACTGCGAGAACGTAAGCGAAAGGATGAGAGCAGGAGCAAATTCCGCAGATTCTTTCAACGAGAAATGTCACATTGTCCCAGTGCTTTCCCTCCGAAAGTTTTTCAATGGAGCGGTGGTTGTAGCCGAGATTTATATTGACTTTAATAACTTTTTCGCCTCTGACTTCTAATTCAAAAAACTCCGGTTCTTCCTGCAGAGGATGATAAGGACCGATGGGAATTATCGTGCATTGTTTGCCGGGTTTGTCAGACGTCACCTTTATGTTTGGGCGTCTCGTCGTTTCGTCTTCGGCGGGAATATCCTCTTTTCTGCCGTATTCGTAATCCTTTCTCAGAGGATAAACGTTTTCCGGCCATGCGGGGTCAAGAAGGAGCCGTCGGGTGTCTTTGTTTCCCGTGAAAGTTATGCCGAGAAGTTCGTGGGTTTCTCTTTCAATCCAGTTAGCTCCTTTTATGATGTCGGCAATTGACGGAATTTCGCCGCCATCGTGTTCGGTGAAAACCCTCAAAGTATAAACAATGCCCGTTGTGTCGTCGGAAAAATGATAAAGCATCTCCATATTTTTTATGTTATCAATCCCCGACGCTATACAGAAACGAAGACCGAGTTTACTGAAAAGCGTCTTGGCCGCTTCGCGCAGATTTTCTTTTTTTATCTCTATATAAAAACGGTGAGGGTTTTTCTCCGAAGGAGCCCAGCGGACAATTTTTCCGAAAAGTTCTTTTTTTATTTTTTCAGTCATCTTCCTTATTATATTTCTCCCTTAAGTTTTTTGATAACTTTTACAACCCCGTCAAT
>PEXM01000030.1 GCA_002779055.1 Elusimicrobia bacterium CG08_land_8_20_14_0_20_44_26 | reverse complement strand
ATACTGAAGAGAGGTAAAACCCCTGTCATAAGCGGCGGGAGCGGCCTTTATGTTTCAAGTTTGGCGGAAGGAATTTCAATGTTGCCGGCGTCAAAGGATATCAGAAGAAAACTTGAAAATACGGAGTTGGCAAAACTACTTGAAGAACTTCGGAAAGTTGACCGGCGGACTTATGAGAAGATAGACCGGCGTAATCCCAGGCGCATCATAAGGGCTCTTGAGATTTACCGTATTACCGGCGAGCCGCCCTCGCGGGCTCTGAAAAAGAATTTTATCAAGGGTCTTAATCTTAAAATATTTTTTCTTGAAATGCCGAGAGATGAACTTTACGGGAAAATAGACGAGAGAGTGGAATTTATGATAAGGAAAGGGCTTGTGCGCGAAGCGCGCTCAATACTCAAAAGAGGCGTTCCTCCAACAGCGCCGCCCTTTTCCTCCATCGGCTACAGGGAAGTTTTGGAATTTATCCGTTGCTGCACGACTCTCGCTGAAACGGTTGAAAAAATTAAGATGAGAACCCACAATCTTGCGAGGAAGCAACTTATCTGGTGGCGCGGCAAAAAAGTTGTGAGAATCGGTGTCTCAGGGAAGTCGCCTGTGGCCGTCGCTTCGGAAATTGCTGAAATTTTGCATAACGAACAAAATAAAGCCGTTCACGAAATTGGGATGTAAAAAGAAAACAAAAAAATAAATCGGAGGATAAAATGAAAAAACTAATTTTAATTTTGATGTTGGGAGTGATTTTTTCTGGATTTATTCAGGCAGAAGAAATAATTCAATCAACGGAAATAGCAAAAAAATCAGAACCGAAGTTGCTGTGGACAAAAGAATTTGACGGGGAGATAAAGAGTTTTGCGGCTTCTTATGACGGCAAATACATCGCCGTCGGCGTGGATAAAAGCAAATTGAATAAAGATAAAAGCGAATACATTTATACAAAAACTGATGTTGTTTTATTAAACAAGTTGGGTAAAGAGATTGGGAAAAAAGAGATAGACATAAAATTGGGTTTGATTAAATTGGGAAATAAGAGAGCTTTTATTGTTGCGAGTAACTATCGTAAGTTGAAAGTGTTTGATTTTAAAGAGAAAATAATATGGGAAACAGTGTCCCCAGGTATCCCAATGATTTCACCGGAAGATAATTACATAGCAACAATTGATGATGGTACTGGAGGAGATAGTTCTGCCGGATTAAAAGTTTATGATGTGAATGGTAATTTGTTATGGAAATACAATCCTGAAAAATTTTGTGGTGCAACATTTTTAGGAGATGACAAAATAGTATTTATATCTTTTGATGATTATGGAAGCTCAATTTACAAAGATGGTGTTATGCAAAAAATTGAGAAGACAAGGGGGGCGTTAAAAATATTTACAACTTCCAGCGGAGAAGTTATTTACGAAACAATTTTTGAAATACCTTTTCCTATCTATCTAATAGTAAACATAGATATAGACACTAAAAAAAATATTATTGATCTGCTATGTAGAGCAACAGACACTTATAAGAATATTATTATTAACCTGCCATCAAATTTAGTTGCCACTGGAAATATTCAGAAAGAATCGTTAAGTTCTAACAAACTTTATCCCTCGTCTAACAAAGGAGCGGTCTATCGCGATACTTTTGAGAGTGATTCTTTTATATTAAAAAAACTTAATAATAAAGAAATTGGTTTTTACACAAAATAGAAAAATGAAATTAAAATTTATTTTCTTTATCATATTATTTATTCTCTCAACCGTAAGCATTTTTTGCTACCAATGGCCTACCGTAGATAAATATATTACATCCGATTTTGGACCTCGTTTGATAGATGGGAGTTGGGATTTTCATGAGGGAATTGATATCCGAGCTCCAGTCGGCACAGAAGTATACGCCGTTGAAGGAGGGATATCTCACATAGATGGTGGTGCCTATAATATTTTGAGAATTACTCAAGACAATGGTATGGAGTCACGATATTTACATCTATCTTCTTTCATGGTAGCAGAGGGAGCTCGGGTAAATGCTGGACAGAAAATTGCTTTATCTGGCGAAACAGGTTCTCAGGGTCAACCCCACTTCCATTTTGATTTTGGTCAGACGGGACCTCATCCTCTGAAATATCTTCCATATGACAATACGACAGAGCCGGTAATAACCATCCTTGAGCCGATAACATACGAGAACGGCGGGATTATTATTGTTAAAGCGGCGACGGGAATAAAGGCAAGGGTTGACACGACAGAAGATAAGGATTTGAACGAAGTAAAGTTTTTTGTGGACGGGGAGGAGAAGTTTTCGGTCAGTTATGACCCGAAAATAAATTGTAATGATACGACAGTTAATCCAATCGGACTTGGCGACGACGAATTCATCTGGTCGAATCTTGACACGGCGGGATTGAGCGAAGGGACTCACAATGTTGAGGTTCGCGCTGGAGACGCTGCGGGAGGAGTCGGAAGCAAATCAATATCAATATTCGTCAATAAGCGCACGGATGATTATCTGGCGGCAAAAGGAATCAGGTGGCTGCTGCCTTTTGAGTCGGGATTGGAGAAATCCGGAGAAGTTGATTATCCGAATCCTGAATGGGGTCAGGAGTGGACGGGAAGTGTGATAAGCGCAGGCCCCGCAAAAGGGGATTCCGGCAACGGCGGGGAAATGCTTCTTTTGGAGGTGTTGAGCAGAGGGCTCGTCGTAACACCTGAGACAAAATTAAAGTTTAATCTTTTGGACTGCCGAGGAGGAGTTTCCGCACAAACGCTCGGCGGGTTTATGGGAAACACTTACAGCGATGATATGAACGGCAGATTATTGGGCGTGAACATAATTGCTTATGATTCGAACAATAATATTCTCGCCAAAGCGGCAGAAAAAATTTACGAATATCATAAAGGGGAAACATTGGTAAAGTATATCTGGAATTCCACATGGCAGAATTATGATATTATTGTAGAGAATAATGCGGATTTTACTCCGCAAGAAGGGGTAATTAAAAGCGAAATTAAGCCATGGTCATTGATATAGGCGAAGGGCGTGGATATGGAGCAGATTTCAAAATGGTTGATAGGTATAGCGTGCACAAATTATTTCTGGGAGGGAACGACGGAAGAATGGGTGGACACTTCTCCTGTTTTTTTACAATATGAAATAGATGGTCTTGATTTTGAAATGGAAAAAAGCGACAGTCAGGAGTTTGGGCCGCCCGAGCCGAGCGGACCCCCAAATCGCTGTAACAATAAACAGCCGTCAGTAAGCGGGAGTGTATCCTCAACTGGTGGAAATATCACAAGCGTTTCCGGAAGATATGGAAGCACACTCAGCAGTTGGACATTGGCAACAGCAGTAGACGGGGCTTTTGACAGTCCTTACGAGTAATTTATCTATACAGTTCCGGAGCCATTGGAAGACGGAGAGCATATTATTGAAATAAAAGCGTTGAATGAACAGGGCGAAGTAGATGCGGTTTATTCAAAATTTTATTTTACAATTTTAACAAGTTCTGCAACCGCAATTACGGAGATAAAAGCATATTGCTATCCAAATCCAGCAAGAGGGGAAAATCCGACGATAAAAGTTAACTGCGGTTTGAATGATGCGGATGTAAAACTAAAAATTTACACAATTGCAGGCGAACTTGTGTTTGAAAAAAACATTTCTAATAACTATAATGCAGGTAAAAGCGCTTATGAATACGAATGGGATGCATCTGGGAAAGCGAGCGGCGTTTATATTTGTCTGGTCGAGGCGGCTCAAAGCGGAATAACTTTGAAGAAAACAGGGAAGATAGGGCTGATAAAATGATGCCGAATGGGTTATTCCGCCGACGGAATAAATCAAGAGGATGGGAAAAATGGGGACGAAAAGAATGGGGTAAAAGTATTAGAACCGTCCCCATAATCGGGAGGTAAATTGTGAAGATAATTGTTATAAATGGTCCTAACATGGATAAACTCGGAAAGAGGGACGTCTCGGTTTATGGTAAAGAGACGCTTGATGTGGTAAATGAGAAGATAAAGAAACTTGCCGCCGAACTTGGCGTTGAGGTAGATTTTTTTCAAAGCGCCTCCGAAGGCGAGATTGTCCAAAAAATAGGCGCATGCGACGAAAACTACGACGGAGCCGTCATTAATCCCGCCGCATACACGCACACTTCTGTGGCAATTCGCGACGCGATTGAGTCCTCAAAAATTCCTTTTATTGAAGTGCATCTCTCAAACATATACGCGAGGGAGGATTTTAGGTCCAGGTCCCTAACAGCGGCTGTGTGCAAAGGGCAGATTGCCGGTTTTGGGGGGCATTCATACGCGCTGGCGATGAGAGCGCTCGCTGGAAAACCATAAGACCTTTTAAAAGATTAAAGATAAAAGATGGAAAATGAAAGATGAATGTGGATAGAATAAAAAAAGTTTTTGGCCTTTTGCGCAGGGAGAAAATATCCGCCGCCGGAACTTGCGATGAGTCGGATATCTTTTATTTTACAAACATTAAAGCGGGGGGCTCTTTTTTGCTTTTCGCGAAAGGTGCGGTTCAACTTTTTGTAAATTCACTGTATCCTCTGAAACATCCCTGGATAAAGCCGGAAGCATCTATGAAGAAAATGAAAGTGTCGGTTCTCGCTGTGGAGCCGGAAAAGACGACTCTGGCTGCCCTTAAAAGAATAAGAAAAAATTTTGGATGCGGCATCCGCGAAGAGCATAATCTTTTTTCAAAAGTCAGGGCTGTCAAGGCCAAAGAGGAGATAGAAAAAATTGCCCGAGCCCAGAAAATGGCTAAAAGAATAATGCGGGGTCTCATATTTAAGCCGGGCACAAGCGAGGATGACTGCCGCCGGCAAATCTGCGTCATGAGCCATCGTTATGCCGACGGTCCTTCGTTTGAACCGATTGTCGCCTTTTCTAAAAATTCCGCTTTTCCTCATCACACGGCGGGCGGCGCAAAATACAGCGCGGATATGTCCGTCTTGATTGATATGGGCGTGAAAATTGACGGATATTGCAGCGACTTGACGAGGATTAAGGGATTATCTAACATTAAAAATCCCTTGAAAAGAGCTTTTGAGACGCTCCGCCAAGCGCGGAAAATCGCGCTTGGTAATATTCACCCGGGCTCGCGCATAGGAGCCTTAGACGGATTTATTAGAGAGTTTCTGTCAAAGGCTGGTTTTGAAAAAAATATTCTCCATTCCAGCGGTCATGGAATAGGGCTTGACGTGCATGAGTGGCCTGCGATAACTATCTCTGAGAAAGGAAAATTTGAAAAAGGAATGGTTTTCGCGCTTGAGCCGGGCCTCTATTTTGAAGGGCTCGGCGGCGTCCGTGAGGAAAACGTTTATGTTTTAGAAGATAAACCGAAGGAGTTAGCATGATTAGCACAACAGATTTTGCAAATGGAATTTACATTGAAGTTAACGAAAAACTTTACAAGATTTTGTGGTTCCAGCACCATAAACCGGGCAAAGGCGGCGCGATAATGAGGGCGAAATTAAAGGATGTGTTTGGAGGAGCCACGATTGAAAGGACTTTCAGAATGGGCGAAAAGTTCGTCTCGCCCGAAGTCACCAGCACAGCGGTAAACTTTTCGTATGAAATGGGAGATTCTCTTGTTTTCATAGATTCCGAATATGAAGAGCACCAGATAAAAAAAGGCATAATGGGACTCAGCGAGAAGTTTCTTGCCGAGGGAATGAAAGTTATTATTGTAAGGACCCAAAATCAAATAATAGACGTGGAACTGCCGCCCTCGGTTGAAATCGCGGTGGAATATACGGAACCCGGCGCCAAAGGCGACACCGTGACAAATGTTTTGAAGCCCGCAAAATTAAAAAATGGTCTTGAAGTTAAAGTTCCGCTTTTTATAAATGCGGGGGATGTGATAAAGGTGGATACCCGAACAGGCAAATATATTGAAAGAGCGTAAAGAAAACGAACCTGCGGTAAACGCGGAAATGGACGAGAAAACCCCGCCGCCAGGCGTACCGCCGCCGTCAGAGTCCGTTGCGGAACTGGATGGACTGAAGTTAAAAGAATTTCTTACGGAGCTCGGCAAGACCGATGTTATTGAGTTTGAATACGAGAATAAAGACACGCACATTGTTATAAAAAAAGAGCCTCTCGGCAGAATTATGGGCGATGAAATTGAGGAAAAACCGCAGTCAGCCATAGAGTCCCCGCCGCCTCCGCCTCCTCCGAAGCCCGAGGCAAAAACGAAGATTTTGAAATCTCCCGCCGTAGGCGCTTTTTATCTTGTTGAAAATGACAAGCCCATTGTTTCCGTGGGCGATGTCACCAAAAAAGGGAAAAAATTAGGATGGGTGGATTCAATGGGAATACCTCAAGAAATTTTTGCGCCGTCGGATTGCAGGATTATCTCTATTCTCACAAGCGACTCCTCCGCGGTTGAATGGGGGCAGGAACTTTTTGAGATTGAAGAAATCTGATGTTTAAAAAGGTGCTTGTTGCCAACCGCGGCGAAATAGCCCTTAGGATAATCAGAGCTCTCAAGGAGCTCTCCATAAAGTCGGTTGCCGTTTATTCGGAAGCGGACAAAGATTCTTTGCCTGTTCAGCTTGCGGACGACAAAATATGCATCGGGCCGCCGCCTGCCTCTGCCAGTTATCTGAATATTTCTCAGATAATCAGCGCCGCCCTCGTAAAGAAGTGCGACGCAATACATCCCGGTTACGGATTTCTTGCCGAAAATTTGCATTTTGCCGAAATCTGCGAGACATATGGTCTGACATACATAGGGCCAAGCTCCGAGGCAATTGCTCTTGCGGGTCAGAAAGCCAAACTCATTGAAATCGTAAAGAAAAATAAAATTCCCGTTATTCCCGGAAGCAACGGCGTCTGCAAGGATGTAAAAGAAGCTCTGAAAATAGCTTTGCAAATAAAATTTCCCGTGATTGTAAAAGCGTCCGCTGGCGGCGGCGGCAAAGGCATGCGTGTGGCGATGAATCAGAGCGAATTTGCCAACGCCTATGATGTCGCATCCTCCGAGGCAAAAGCGGCGTTTTTAAACCCTGATATTTATCTTGAAAAATTTCTTGAGGGGCCGAAACATATAGAAATACAGATTGCCGCGGACCGCATGGGAAACGTTGTTTATTTCCCGGAAAGGGACTGCTCCATACAGAGAAATCACCAGAAGATATTAGAAGAGTCGCCCTCGCCGAAGGTTTCGCCGAAATTAAGAAAAAAATTAGGGGAAACGGCGTGTAAAATCGCCAAAATCATCAAATACGACACGGTGGGCACCGTTGAGTTTCTCGTAATCAAGAATAATTTTTATTTTATGGAAATGAACGCGAGAATCCAGGTGGAACATCCCGTGACGGAACTTGTTTCGGACATTGACCTTGTGAAATTGCAGATATCGCTTGCCGCGGGCGAGAAACTGCGGCTCCGGCAGGACGATATAAAAATCCTCTGCTCGTCTCTCGAATGCAGAATAAATTCTGAAGATGCCAATTTTAGACCCTCTATGGGCCAGATAACGCGTTTGAACATTCCGGGAGGCCCCGGCGTGAGGGTGGATACCGCCCTGCGGCAGGGAAGCGTCATAACCCCTTTTTAT
>PEXM01000006.1 GCA_002779055.1 Elusimicrobia bacterium CG08_land_8_20_14_0_20_44_26 | reverse complement strand
AATTTTGTGCAATATAGACCGACGATAAATGCGTTCTACTGCAATAAATGGGTTTAACGGCAGATTAAACCGGTTTTGGGTTAATCCCTGAATTGGGAAATGTTCGTGCCCGGAAAATAAAAGTTAAGAATCCTTTTATAATTCCAGCCCTTGTCGGCAAGCTCTTTGGCTCCCCATTGAGAAAGGCCTACTCCGTGCCCCCATCCGCCGCCTTCAAATGCGACATCTTTCCTGCCGTTGATTATTCTCTTTATTTTAGTGCTTTTGAGATGACCCGCCCCCAAAATAGTTCTGAACTTATTTGAGTCGATTTCCATTTTTCCCCGAGCTGTGCGCACAACGAACGATACAACTCTGCCGGATGAGTTTTTCTTTTTACACTCCACTTTCCTGACCGTTTCACCCTTTCCCCCGAGGATTTTGGCCAGCGCCTCATACGATATTCTATATTCCCAAAAACTGTAAGGAGTTTTTTCCCTCACCGGCTCCCTGCGTCCTTTAAGATATTCCGGCGTTGAATCTGTCCCCCACACATATTTAGGGTCTTCGGTGTAACCGTCCGAATCGGCGTGAAAATAAACCGAAGCGAGAGCGCCTCTGTATTCTAAAACCTGCCCTTTGGTTTCAAAAACGGCGAAAGTCGTTTCCGGTTTTTCCGAATCCGCCCCGCCGTAGACCTGCGATTTGTCGCAGGAAGTGAGGTCGTAGCCCTTATCCGCAAACCTGCCGAGATTTCTCAATATGTAAGTCCTTGAAACAACCGCCTGCGCTTTCAGCGCCTCCCTGTCCCATTTCGGCGAGACCTCTCTCGGCAAAACTCCGAGGAGATAATCCTCAACGCCGAGTTCGTTTACGGCGCCGATTCTGCCTTTATCATTACTCAGAATCACAGAGCCGCGATAACTTCTGCCGTTTATCCTGATGAGTTTCGGGCCGCCCATAATTCTTATCATAGAGGAAAAACTCATTTCCCTGATTTTAATGCCTCCGGATGCGGGCAGCGCCGGATAAGAATTTCCCGTCGGGAGGGCGCTCACTTTCCCCGTTTTCATATCCGCGATTTTCAAGATTTCCTCTGATGAAACATTGACGGAAGACGCTCCGTCAAGAATCTGCACCGCGACAATCTGAGCAAAAATGGGGACGGAGCTAATTAAATTTCCAAAAATACAAATTAAACCAATAATGAAAAACACTAAATATCTGCGAACGCAAAAAAAAGCTCTTTTTCTTAATCCCATATCAATGTTTCACTTTATCATTTTCCTGGCTGAACACGCAGCCGCAGTATTTCTGCCTGTAAAGAAGCATTTCTTTCGACTTTTTTATAGAGTCCTGATAATTTTTTCTGAAATCCCTGTAAAAAAATTCAACGCCTGTTTTTTTTGCGATTGCGCAACCCGTTTCTTTTATGTATTCATGGTCCTGATAGGGACTTACGAGAAGCGTTGTCGTAAAACTTTTTATTTTTTTCTCCTCGGCAAACTCGGCGGTTCTTTTCAATCTCATATAAACGCATCCGGAACACCTCTTTTCAAAATCCTTAACAACTTCAAGCCAGCGAGCAATGCCGTAATCAGCGTCCACAAAAAGCTTGAAGCCGAATTGTGAGGCGACGAAACCGGCAGTCATAAGACGCGCGCTAAACTCGTTCAATGGGTGAATGTTTGGATTGTAAAAAAAACCGTAAATTTTTTTTTCTTTTGAAAGTTCAGGAAAAACCCCCGTCATACAGGGTCCGCAGCAGGTGTGAACCAGAACCGCGCGGGAAATTTTTTCCTGCCTTTCCTGCATTTGAATTGTTTCTTTCAAACTCATCCCGCCGCGGCTTGACTGCTGCGCCGACTCTGAAATCCAACTGTCCTTATTTATTAAAATGATACGCCTATATCAAAACGGTGTATTGATTCGCTGAAATAACCGCCGCCCTGAAAACTATAATTAATTTTTAATACTTTTTTTGAAGCCGTTTTCTGCCCCTGCTGGAAAGACGGTTTCCACTCATCCTGAACGCCGAGTTCCGTATTCATTCCCAATCCAAAAGTGGTGACATTTCCCATCTCCGCATTTTTTATGCCGGCGCGCAAAAAATACCGCTCCTGCAACTTCAATTCGCCGCCCAAATGCAGATAAGTGTTGTCTGCATTCTTCTCCGCATCCAAACCAAGCGTTACTTTCTTGCCGGAAATCCCCAACCCTGCCCTTATGGTTATTGGTAAATCAATACTGACATCTTCAAGCGAGAACGAGCCCATATTGGATGCGGATAAACCTATGCGGTTCGTTTTTGAAAAGGGATAAAGGATGCCTGCATCGACAGCGAAACCGGAACCTTTATACTTGTCTATATCTTCCTTTAAGTATTTCAGATTGCACCCGAATATAAAATTCCCCATATCCGCGCCGAGATTTACAGCCGCGGCAATATCCTGGTAATCCAGAGCGCCTATTTCGGTTCCCGAAACATTATATTTTTTTAAATCGCCGACAGTAAAATAATCAATACTGATTCCCCTGACAATAGGAAAAATGTCGGCAGGAGTGATAAAAACGATAGATTCCTTACTCATTCCCTCCAGCCAGGAAACATATCCTGCCGTCGCTTCATAATCAGTTTTTTCTCCCGCGGAAAGACCTGCGGGATTATAAAAAAAAGATTCGCAGCCCTCCGCAACGCCGGTATAAGCGCCCGCCATACCTTCTGAACGTGAAAATACGGGGATTCTCAGAAATTGAAGACCTGCCGCAAATAAATTATTGTTCATAAAATAAAAAATTGATAACAAAATAAATAACCGCGATATAAATTTTAATGACGGAGAACTTAAATGCAGTTTATTATTTGCAACACTCATTTCACCACCGCCATTTTTTTAACGGCCGTCGCTTTTGAGGCGCCGTAATCCGCCGTAAGTTCGTAAATATAAATTCCGGGGTTCACTTTACTGCCGTCATCACCTTTTAAATCCCAAGCTTTTGTCTTACCATTGCCTGCTGACTCTGTCCAAGGCAGTTCGTATATTTTGCCGCCCAGTAAATTAAAAATCTTTAAAGTCATCTTGGCAGAAGCCATAAGATCATACCTGAAAATAACATTCCCCGTGTCCACAGGCTGAGGGCACGCCTTAACGGTTGACTTAAACACATCAACAACAACCGATTCGCTCAAAAGAATGGCGAATGTCCTCGTATATGTATCCGAATTCCCTATAATATCCGCCGCTTTTATATTAACCGTATAACTGCCACTGGTCACTAAGGAAGTGCTCAATGTAAAAGTAAACGCAACCGCCGTGACAGGACCCGTGTGTGAAAGTGTCCCGCCGTTCCCGTCAATATATGTTTTTGAATTGGGATCGGTCAGCGTTATTATATTCGCAACGGCGGCGCTTGTTGAAGTGGCTACACCCGATTCATCAGTGAGCGTGAACTTAATTTCTTTGAGCGCCGATGTAAGAGTAGAGTCGTTTTCGGGCGTAATCGAGTATAAACTCGGCGGAGTCGATTCGGTGGCTGTTTCTGACTTTGTCCTGTCAACGGAAATTGTCGTGTGTATCGGCTGATCGTTGCCGGTGGCGTCAACCGCATGATTGTCAAAACCGTCTACGGCAGACATTGCCATAACATAAAGACCGTTATCTACGGCTGAGCCGGAATCGTCATTTCCTACCCATGTTTCGGTGTGAGAGCCGGCTTTGCGATAAAGTTTGATGTACTTTATAATTCTGCTCCCGTCAACTTGACCATTAGCAGGATTTAGCGGCAGGCAGTCGCCTGCAATATAATCGTAACTACTCGAAAGATATGGGAGAGAACCGGTAGAAGTAGAGACAATAAATTGCGTTCCGGGTTTACATATAAGTGTTTTTACGTTGGCGTCGCCGTTTATCTTATACGCTATTGACGCCGATGGGACACTCTCCGAAATACCTATCACCTGAAGGTCAATAATCCTTAAAATATCAACAGGAATAGTCCCTAACCAGGACCCTCTCTTTTCGTAAATCTGCGGATTGTCAGGGTCCGCGCAAATATTGGTTTTATCAAAAGCCTCAAAAAGTATCCAGTATACTCCATTGCCGACAACGTTCCCCGAAGAATCCCTGCAGTCCCAGACCTCTTCCTCTTCCCACGAAGCACCATCCATCTCAAAACTTCTTGCAGCGCTGCCTTTATTTTCGTAATCTACAATTGTCCTTACGAATCCAGTAACAGGAGCCGTTGAAAAACGTTCGCTATCATAGCCGAATTTAGTCCCCGAACCCGGTTCAAAAACTCTCACCCTCATATAACAGTCAGCTTGAAGTTTATATGTGAAATGCCATTCCTGACCGGCGCCCCACTGCTCGCCGTCTGCATCAACTCTTTTCATTGCATGTATAAATGGCCAGGTATTTTTGTCATATACGCTCAATAATGTGCCATTCTCTATTACATTACCGTCCTCATCAATATATTGGTATGTCACATAATAAGACCATGTTCCGGGTCCTGAATAATCCTCAATAGAAGTCTCCTTTGTTGGCCCAAAAATTAGAGTCCATCCATCGCTTCCTGGCCAATGACCGAAAGTTTTGTAAACACGGTAATACGCCGTTACAGTATCTGTCGATGGGGCAGGAGCTGTATAAGAAATCAAATGAGAACGATTAGCGGCATTCCAACTGATATTCGTTACGGCAGCCGCAAAAAGCCCGCTATTAAAAGTGAGACCGCCTAAAACAATAAACAAAAATTTTCTCATAGCTAATTGTGTATATTAGACCAAAATCCGCTGCCATTGTCAACATAATTATTAATAAAATCAAACACACCGCTATCAGAAGAGATCACCGCTCGTTTTCTTTTGAATGCCGAGAAGCTCCCATGCCTTGCGGGTGGCGACCCTGCCTACATTCGTCCTTTCTATGTAGCCCTCCTGAATAAGGAAAGGCTCATAAACGTCGCTTATCGTTTCGGCTTCTTCCCCGAGAGCCGCCTCAAGGGTCTTGAGCCCCGCCGGCCCGCCCGAGAAATTTTTCACAAGCACTGTGAGAAGCCGCCTGTCCATTTCGCCGAGACCGGCCCTGTCAACGCCGAAAATCGTCAGCGCCTTATCCGCCGAGGTCTTGTCAACTCTTTTTTGGGAATACACCTGGCACCAGTCGCGCACTCTGTGAAGGAGCCTGTTTGCAATTCTCGGCGTGCCGCGGGAACGGCGGGCTATTTCAAAAGTCGCATCCTCATCAATCTCAACTTTTAATATTTTTGCCGAACGTTTTACAATGTCTTTAAGTTCCTCCGGAGGATAGAGACCGATTCTCTCAACAATGCCGAACCTGTCTCGCAGAGCGCCGCCCAGAGAACCCGACCGGGTCGTTGCTCCTATGAGCGTAAATTTCGGGAGAGGAAGCTGCATCGTCTTTGCCGAAGGGCCCTCGCCGATTATTATGTCCAGTTTAAAATCTTCCATCGCCGGATAAAGCGCTTCTTCCACGCCTGATTTCAACCGATGTATTTCATCTATGAAAAAAATGTCTCCCGCCTCTAAACTGCTCAGAATAGCGGCGAGGTCGCCGATTTTGTCCATCGCCGGGCCGGAAGTGCATCTTATGTTAACGCCGATTTCATTTGCCATAATGTAGGCGAGCGTCGTTTTGCCCAAACCCGGGGGCCCGTGAAAAAGTATGTGGTCTAACGGCTGATTTCTTTTCTTTGCGGCGTTAATGCAGATTCCGAGTTTTTCTTTAAGAGCTATCTGACCTATAAACTCTCCGAGAACCGCCGGACGCAAACTTTTATCAAGTTCCGAATCCCTGTCCTGAGCGAAAGGCGCAGTCACTTTTTCTTCATCCATATTCTTCCCTCTTAACGCCGGCGCTTCCGGAACCATCTCACGTTCTAAACGCATCCTTATAAAGTTCAATTCCCTTTTTCGTCACAGAGACGACATCAAACCTGAAATCTTCAGAAGAGGGTCTCTTTTTGCTTATGTATATCTGCGCCGTCTTTATTATTTTTTTCTGTTTTGACACATTGACTTTCATCTCCGGAGGCGCAAAATCTCCGGATGCCGATTTCACTTCAATAAAACACAAGGATTCTCCGTCGAGAGCGATGATGTCTATCTCTCCCGACCGGGCGGCGAAATTTCTCTCTAAAATCCGCAAACCGTTTTTCTCAAGATGCCGACAGACCATTTCCTCCGCATCAGCGCCCTTCCGCCTTGTATTATCGCAACTCAAGATTGGGGCTCGGCCTCGGCAATCTTAGCCGCTCTTCCTCTCAGCCCTCTCAGATAATAAAGTTTTGCGCGCGCGACTTTGCCGCGCGATTTGACCGCGACCTGTTTCAGAGACGGCAGGTCATACGGAAAAATTTTTTCTACTTCAACTCCGTAAGAAACCTTTCTCACCGTAAAAGAGACGGGAGGATTCTTGCCTTTCACCGCGATAACAACCCCCGTAAATGTCTGCAGCCGCTCGGTTTCGCCTTCCTTTATTTTTTGTGTCACCGCAACCGTGTCTCCCTGCTTAAACTTTTCAAAACCGCTTTTCATAACTTGACCTTCCTTTTCTGACTTTCCCTGTATTTTTTTATAAGCCCGTGATTGCCGCTTAAAAGCACTTCCGGAACTTTATACCCCATAAAATCCGCGGGCCTCGTGTAATGCGGATATTCCAAATCACCGTCATTAAACGATTCTTCTTTCAAACTTTCGGGATTTCCGAGAAATCCGGGGAGCACTCTGGCAACGGCTTCTATCAAAGATAGAGCCGCCGCTTCTCCCCCTGAAAGAATGAAATCGCCGATTGAAATCTCTCTTGCGCCGAGAACGCTTGACGTTCTCGCATCGATTCCCTCGTATCTGCCGCAGATGAGAATCAAATGCTCTGACGCCGACAATTCCAGAGCCGTTTTCTGGCAGAATCTTTCGCCCGACGGCGATAAAATTATCACTTTTGAGTTTTCTTTCATCACGCTTCTTGCCGCTTTGTAAACGGGCTCTATTTCCATAACCATCCCCGAACCGCCGCCGAAAGGGGCATCGTCCACATATCCGTCGGATGAGAAATCCCTGATGTTCAATGTGGCGATATTCACAATTCCTTTCTCCGCCGCCTTCCCGAGAAGACCGCATGAGAGAGGACTTGCAAAAAACTCGGGGAAGAGCGTCAATATATCTATCCTCATCCGCCCCGCACTCCTACGCCTTCCGGCACATCGGCAATTATTTTTTTATCCTTAATCAGGACTTCTTTAACAAATTTTTTTATAAACGGGAAACTGAAGGTCTTACCGTCCGGCTCATTAAGCGTCACCCAAACCTGCGGCAGAGAATTTTCAATTTCACTTACAACGCCCATCAAAAAACCCCGCGAGTTATAGACGAGGCAACCCATAAGGTCCTGTTTCCAGAAATCGCCTTCCTCTAAATTCCATTTATCAGCAAAGAGATTACTGCCTGCAAGATCTTCATCTTCGCCCCTGAAAGAGAAAATCCACGCGCCGGATGAGTTTTCTGCCGTTTCTATTTCTATGCTTCTCATTTCACCCTCTTTTTCAACATATA
>PEXM01000072.1 GCA_002779055.1 Elusimicrobia bacterium CG08_land_8_20_14_0_20_44_26 | reverse complement strand
ATCGAACCTATGACCTTGGGCTTAAGAGGCCCCTGCTCTACCAGCTGAGCTAACGACCCGAATAATGCCGGCCTTTTATATCCGCCGGCTCAATTAAAAATCATCGCGCCCGGGGTGACTCGAACACCCAGCCTGCGGGTTCGAAGCCCGCCGCTCTATCCAATTGAGCTACAGGCGCCTTTAATTATGTTGCACCCCGGTAGTTTTTTGGAAAAAATAAAATGATTATACATAATTAAACCCATTTTTTGCAATGGAAAATTGTAGTTGCTCAATATTTTCCAGTATCTCAGGTCAGAGAGAGCGAATCCTCCCCTTAGAGACCGCCCTGCGGATAGTTTCCGCTTTGTTTTACCTTTTCAAAGTATTTCTCAAATTTATCAGCTAATTTTTTATCCTTTATCAATACATTCGCTTCCCTGTAAAGTTTAAAGCCCCCGTATCCCCAGTTGGAGGAGCCGACGACAACGCTGTCATCCGCTATGACAAGTTTTGCGTGCGTTATCGTTTTGCGGTTTTCGTAAAAAGTTCGGATGCCGTTTTTTTCAAAGAATTCCTGAGCTCTCTTTGTCATTTCGTTCAGCGTATCATTATAATCGCTAATTTCAAAAACAACTTCTGTCTTCACGCCCCTTTTCTGCGCGTCTGCAAGAGAGGTTATCACCTTCATCACAGGATTGTCCGGCTCATCCGGATAAATCTTTATGCCGTATATGATAATGAGGATTCGCCTGCGGACGGTGCTGAATAATTCCACAAAAGTGTCGGAGAGTTTTCCCGATGCTATCATCCGGAAGCGGCCCGCAGACACCGACTCGGGCTCTTTTTCCCCGTTCCACGCCGCCAAAAAATACTCATTGAACCAGCCGCCTATAATTTTATCTTTTATGAGAACATTGGTTTCGTTGTTTCTATCCATTGAAGTTTCGCTGAGGTTGGTGGAGCCGACAATTACGGTTTCTCCGTCGGCAACAATGAATTTGGCATGGGAAAATATATCTTCGCCGTCTAATTTTGCCTGGACGCCTATCCTGCTTAAATCGGCGACCGAGCCGGAATTATATGATATTGAATCTTCAAGTATGCATTTTATATCAACACCCCGGTCAACGGCTTTGTTTAAAAGAAAAATAAGACGACCTGTTGTATGGTCCTCGTGAAAATAGAGTTCGCTTATGTAGAGCGTTTTTCGGGATTTGCTGATAACTTTTTCAAGAAGGGGCAGATAATCTCTATTGGCACACATCAGACACACGCTCCCCTTAAAAGCGCAACCTAATAACAAAATAAAAAAGAGCGCCCAAAAAGTGTTTTTCTTAGCCTTCATCGCCCGTAAACGCACCGGCTTATTTCTTTTCCCGGTTTTTTTTGAGCAGTCTTTTCCGAATTTCCTGTATATTTTTTCTCACACGCTCTCTTTCCGCATCATCTATGCTGAATTCCGCGTTAAGATGCATTCCCTCTTCCACATTAAAAGAAAAATTACCGACCGGAATTTCCATTCTGCCGCCGCCTTTTACGAGTATGACCGCAATTTTTTCTTCAATCCTGTCCAGAAAACATTTCATAAAACCTCCATCTCATATTAACCCCCTTTTTTTAATAGATAATATAATTCAACGGAAGAACGCCGGTAAAAAACGGCTTTCTCACCTGGCTTGCGGTTTTTGCGCAGAGACCTTTTCCATAATTCTGCGCGTTTCTTTTTGTATCTCTTCTTTCAGAAGTTTTTTTGTATTTGCGTCGCAAAACGCCGCCTCTATGGAATTCATATTCATATCCAGAACATCTTCTATTTCCAAGCCGCACTCCTGCTGGACTATTTTCCATTCATGAGTAAGGTCTATGCCGGAGACGCTCCTGTCGTCGGTATTAAGAGTGACTCTTAGCCCCCGGCGGTAGAAATCCGCGACGGGATGGAAGGAATAATCTTTAAAAACCCCCGTCTGGACGTTGCTTGTTATGCATATTTCAAGCGGTATTTTCATCTGTTTTATTCTGTCGAGAAAAAAACCGTTTTCAAAAATCCTCACGCCGTGACCAATTCTTTGGGCATGAAGGAAATCAACCGCTTCTTTTACCGACTCCCAGCCGGCGGCCTCTCCGGCATGAATCGTTACCGGTATGAGCGCTGAAAAAGCTTTTTTAAAGAGGTCTTTGAAATTTTCTCCCGAGAATCTGCTCTCATCTCCCGCAAGGTCAAAACCGACAACGCCGGAGGATATATATTTCTCTCCCAGACGATATGTTTCCTCCCATTGAGACGGGTCAGTACCTCGGTAAATACATAATATCGCGCCTGTTTTTATATTAAAATCGCGCGAACCTTTAGAAAGCCCCTCTAAAACCGCCTTTACAATATCTTCCTGCACGACAACACCCCCCGTCTGGAGACATGGAGCGAATCTCACTTCCAGATACCTTATGTTCTCAGACGAAGCATCTTCACACAATTCGTAGGCAATGCGCTCCATAACCTGCGGGGACTTTAAATACGGATAAAAAAATTCAAATTTGTTAAGAAACTCGGTTAGAGACCGGCACGTTGAAGGCGCCTCCACATATTTCCTCATTTCCGCGGCGGTATCGCACGGGAGCTTGGTCTTATTTTTCATTATGTCGAAAAGAGTTGACGTCCTTACGGAGCCGTCAAGATGACAATGCAGGTCCACCTTCGGCAGAGCCCTGAGCGCCGGAGCGAATAACTTCATAATTTTTCTACAATTGGTCTGAGGAGTTTTTCAATATCAGTGAGCGTTGCGCAATCACCGTTGTCTATAATGAATACAGGCACGGGCGAGGCGGTTTTAAGGGCTTCCCTGTCATCATCCTTGTAAGTTTCCTCCATTTCTTTTTTTGAAACAAAATGTGCGTCAATCCCCTCTTCAACCGCCCGTTTTGTTCTTTCCTCGTTCCTCGTTATGCAAGTGTCAAATGAAGCGTCAACATAAATCGCCACGGAATTTTTAAGTATATTGGCGCTGAAAAGAGTGAGCGCATGAAGATAATTCGGGCGGGAGAATTCAATAGCCAGTATTCCATTTTTTTTCTGATATCGCTCAGCTTTTTTATTGAGACCGACGAGCATTTCATCCCACACGTTCGGGTCTATTATTTTAAAACCCCCGTCGTCCGTCGACACAAACCTGTCCGTCCTGCCGGATGCCTCATCCCCTTCGTGCATCTCCTTTAATATGGGAAAATCGTCAATCCTGTCAAATTTCACCGCAGGGCTTCTCTTATTAAGAAGCTCATTGATTTTTCTGAAAACGACGCTTTTCCCGCAGCCCGGTCTTCCGAACAAAAAAATATTTTTCACAAAAATATTTCTCCTAAATACTCCGACTCCTCTTTCAATATTTCCATGCTTTTCAAAAGGTCCTTCAATTCCCTCACGGCGGTCTCGACAACAATCACCTTTACGCCTTTTTCCCTGAAAATACGCGCCAGGTTTTTGAGGTTTCGTTTTTTAAGAAAACCAAGCTCTCTGTGGAGAGGCGGATGAAATTGAAATTCAGTTCCATTAATTATGAAATCATTGAGATGCACTTCACACAGCAGTTCCGTCGGGATTTCCTCGAGGATTTTTTCCGGCGGTTCCCGCAGCGGTTTTTTCCCGAATTGCGGCAGAGCCCGCGTGAACCAATGACCTATGTCAAAACAGTATTTGAGGTCAAAACCGTTTCTCCGTACCCTGTCTATTATTTCAAGCATCTCGTCATTTTCCACTCCTATAATATCGAAAGCCGTGTTATTCTCCACATGCGTCACAATGCCGTATCTGTCGCAATACTCGCAGAGTTCGTTTATACTTTTGACGAGATTCCCATTTACCATTTCAAGATATTTCCCCACCGCCTGATAAAATGGGACGCTCCCGGGATGCATATTTATTATTTTGGCGTCTATCTTCGCGGCAAAATCTATATATCTTTTCATCAGAGTGCAGGCAACCTCGCGGTCTTCTTCCTGAAACGTGGCTATGCTCGCTGCAACGAATGTGTAGGGAAGATGCACGGAAATCGTCACATTTTTTTCCGCGGCGTATTTCTTTATTTTTTCAATCTCGCCATCGGACATTTCAAGAAAAGGGTTCGGCACGCCGCCGTCAAGTTCCAAATGGTTCAGACCGAGTTCTCTTATTACATCTATCTGATTTGTGATATCTCTCTTTGATTTAACCTGAACTGTCGCGTCCATATCCGGCACGGTCAGTTTGCCATTTTTAAGATTCTGCTTTTCTTCATCCGAGAGATATGTCGTCTCCAGCATATTTGTGAAATTTCTTCCTAATTGCATATTTTATTTCCCATTCAAATGCGAATAAGATTTACAAAATCCGCATACCTTTTAGCAAGTTCTTTTTTTGTAAGCGTCATCAGTCGGCTCACCCCGAAACCCGAGACCGTGAAAGAAGAGACAACGGCTCCATAAACGGCCGCTTTTTTAATATTGTCCCAGTTTGTTTCACCGTTCCCCGCGAGAAACCCCATAAATGCGCCCGCGAAACTGTCTCCCGCTCCCGTTGGGTCAACGGCATTGCGAAGAGGATACGCCGGTAGAAAAAACATCCTGTTTTTCATAAAGCATGCCGCTCCGTACTCCCCTTTCTTGACGACAACGACTTTGACGCCAAGCGCCAAAATTCTTTTTACCGCCTTAATGATGTTGTGCTCGCCCGTGAACTGCCTGATTTCCGCTTCGTTTATCAAGAGCGCTTCAAGATGGGAAAAAAGTTTTTCCAGTTTCTTTTTTTTGCCGCCTATCCAGAAATTCATCGTGTCCCCCGCCGCAAAGCGGCATTTCCCGGATGTTTTCATTTTTTCAAGCACTTTTATCTGAAGTTCGGGGTCAATGTTGGCGAGGAACAAATATTTTTCAGGAAGATACTCTGCGGGAATTTCCGGCGAAAAATTCCCGAAAACATTAAGTTGAGTTTCAAGCGTTTCGGCGGTATTCAAATCCGATGAATATTTTCCTCTCCAGAAAAAAGTTTTTCCTTCTGCAATTTTTATGCCTTTAACGTCAATGCCCCTCGCTGACATTTTTTTAAGAAACGCTTTCGGAAAGTCCTCGCCCACCACGCCTATAACCGCCGCGGGAGCAAAAAAAGAGGCGGCAATTGAAGAATAAACGCAGGAACCGCCGACAGTGTTTGCCACGCGTCCGAAAGGCGTTTCAATTGAGTCCTTTGCGACAGACCCTACAATAACAACGCGGTTAGTCATTTTTCCTTCGTAGCCGGGCAAAGGTATTTTTCGGCAATAACGCCGAGCTTCTTTCTGTGCGAGTCCGTAATAAATTCCGGCGCGGTCATAATGGCGTTTGCGAGGGCCGATGAGCACTCGCATGTTCTTTCCCCGAGTTTTGGTATAATTTTCCTTATCGCATCCTTTGCTAAGGCAATGTTTTTATTAAAATTCGCAATGACTTTTTCGGTGCTCACTTCCTCACCTTCTTTCCACACATCATAATCCGTCACATGCGCCATCGTGGCGTAGCAGATTTCGGCCTCGCGCGCGAGAAAAGCCTCGGGCATCGCTGTCATACCCACAATGTTGCCGCCCATAAATCTGTAGAATTTGGATTCCGCTTTTGTTGAAAAACGCGGACCTTCTATGTTGACAAACATTCCGCCTGAATGAACTTTTGCCCCGGTTTCTTTTACGGCTTCAAACAGAATTTTAGAAAGCTCGCCGCAGAACGGTTTTGCGAACGCCACGTGAGCGACAATGCCGTTCCCGAAAAAAGTGTTTCTGCCGCGTTGCTTGGTGTTGTCAAATATCTGGTCGGGAATGACAATATCGGTCGGAGCGTATTCTTCGGCGAGCGACCCGCAGGCGGAGACCGAAATAATCCTTTCCACCCCGATTGATTTAAGAGCGTAAATATTCGCGCGCGAATTCACCTCGGTGGGCAGTATTCTGTGCCCCCTCCCGTGCCTCGGCAGAAAAGCGATTCTCACACCCGACAAACTTCCGCAAATTATGTTATCCGACGGTTTCCCGTAAGGCGTCGCAATATCTATTTCTTCAATGTCTTCAAGACCTTCAATATCATAAAGACCGCTCCCCCCTAAAACCGCGGTTTTAACGTCTTTCATCAATTCCCCCCCCAAACCGAATAAATCGGAAAAATCCCCCTCAAATCCCCAAATCCCCTCTGACTCCCAAATCCCCTCTTACTCCCTACAAATCTCCCCTGGCCCAAAAATCCCCCTCTTGTCCCCAAATCCCCTCTGACTCCCTACAAATCTCCCCTGGCCCCTCTTTTTCAAAGAGGGGAAATCCTTTTTCAAAGGGGAGAACCGCTTTTCCAAAGGGGGAAGATATAAGGAACTATATTTCTGCGAGTTTTTTTTCAAACTCATTCATAATTTCATCCGCCGGAAAATTTTTAATCAACCGGCATTCCGCCGCACACGGGTGACCGCCTCCCGCGGCGTTGTCTAGGCCGTATCTTTCCTGAAAGGAAACGGCGAGATTGTGCGCAAAATTCCCGCAGTGGATGAGACCCTTCTTTGACCTGAAAGAAAAATGAAAACCCTTCGTGCCCTTATCTGAAATCATAATAAAAAGAGAATCCTCGCTTTTGGCGGGAAGAGTGTAAAGCTCAACGCTCCCCACCATAGGCATAAGCTTCACATTTTCTCCTGCAAACACGAAAATGTCGGTATTGTCAGATGTCTTTACGAGTTTTGCGTCTCTCATCTTAGATGCAGTGCATTCCCAATCTTCCTTATAATAAGCGAACATTTTTTTAGCGCGCTCCTTTTCAGGCAGATGCTCAAGAAAATCATTTTCACTTTCAAATTTTGACGGTTTTTCGAGATACGCTTCCAAATTTCTCAGAGCGAAACTCCCGTCGGTAATTTCCCTAAGGGTCTCATCCCTGTCGTTATAAAAATACTGGAACCCTCCGCCGCCCAAAGCAAAAATAATCTCCGTCATCTGACTAAGAAGAGTTGTTTTTTTTCTCTGTTTTACATCAAACATTGTCGGACGGGACTTTATCTTTTCAAGAAGCCATCCGTAACGGCCTTTTACACTCTCATAAAAAGGTTCTACGTAATCGGAAATATCATCCGTGGCGGGCTCTATCGCCCAGTCACCCATAAGACCCACGAGCGATGCAATGTCCTCCGCTTCATGGGCTTCGCCGCACTTCGATGCGAGAATGTGCAGAACAAAACTCGCGGAACACCTGCGGTATTCATCAAGCACGGGATTGGAAACGGTAATTCTTTTTAAGGGCTCCCCGAGGAGCGGATGATGGTCTATCACTATTATTCCGTTATGAATATCCGCGTAATCGTCGTAATAACCCATTGTCGCTTTATCTAAAACAAAGACCATATCCACGGGATTCTTTCTTAAATCATCCACGAGACGTTTTTTGGGAAGTTCCATATTCGTCGGAATCATAAGTATTACGCCCACTTTTTTCTTTTTGAGGAGGCGCTTGAGAATTATTCCCGAGGCGATGCCGTCAGGGTCGTCATGACAATAGAGGAGAGCCGAACGGCCTTTATTCTTTTCTATTCTTTCGGCTATACTATCCAGCCCTATACGCGCGGCTTCTTTTTCTACGAATTGCGTGTAAGTCATTTAATTTTCTTCATTAAAGCGTCAAACCGCGAGAAGTTATAATCAACCGAATTTTTTGAGTTGTCCAGCACAAAATAATCGGCCGGCATAAACTCGCGGAGTTCTGCTTTATTTTCAAGATATATTTTTTCTATATCATCGTTTTTGTAATAACTCATCATGAGATCCGTCGGCACGATATGGTCGTCCAGAGCGTTGCCCTTTTTATCCTCAAATCTTTTCCTGTTTCTTGCGAGGCACACGTCAAAAGGACAGAATATGTAGACGAGGAGCGACGTTTTGAAGGTCTCGGCGGAAAAATTTTTGAAGGCGGATAAATAACTGTCTCTGGCGAATTCAACGAAAACAATGTCGTTTTCCGCGCGCACGGCGGGGAGCATTCCGTCAATCACGCGCAGCGCCTCATCCACAATCGTAAAGTCCGTCACTTCAAATCCGCCTTCTTTCATGAGGTGTCTTTTGAATTCCTTATCTTTATCAAGAAGTTCTTTGAGCACGGGGAAATCGTCAAGACGCCTGACTTTAATTTTCAGTCCTTTCAATATGTTTTCATACACGAACGACTTCCCGCAGCCGGGCCGCCCGAGCAGAAATACGTAATCTTTCATAAATCAAGGCACCTTCTCACGTATTTCATTTCATCCGCCACAATCGCATTTCTGTCGCGTATCTGTTCTTTTGTCTTCGCCGCGGTCTCAAGAATTATAACTTCCGGTTAAAGTTCTTTTACTATTTTGCCGTATTCGAT
>PEXM01000033.1 GCA_002779055.1 Elusimicrobia bacterium CG08_land_8_20_14_0_20_44_26 | reverse complement strand
GGAGGAGGGAATTGAACCCTCAATCCTTTTCAGGCAGCGGATTTTAAGTCCGCTTCGTATGCCAGTTCCGACACTCCCCCGACTGCTAAAATTATTTTTTCGGCTTGTCTATGAAACGGTATTTCAGCTCGCCTTTTTTTATCATACCGTATTCCTCGCGGGCTATTCTATAATACACTTTTTCCGGATTTTTTTCAAACTCTTCAAGACACTTTTCCAGTTCCCTGTTCTTTTCATCCAATTCCGCAATCTGCGCCTCAAGGATTTTTTTGTTCTTTTTATAAACTAAAAGACGACGGAAGTGATGATTGCCGAGCGCTATCACGATATACGCTATGACAAGCGCTAAAACAAAGTAATTCCTTTTCTGCTCTTCGCTCGGCTCGCTCACGAGTTATCTCCCCGACGGCAATAACCGCTTTTTTTAAGGGCAGTCAGGACTTTATTTCTTCTTCTATTCTCAGAAGCTGGTTGTATTTTGCGAGCCGCTCGCCTCTGGCGGGGGCGCCGCTTTTAATCTGACCGCAATTCGTCCCGACGGCGAAATCGGCTATAAAACTATCCTCCGTCTCGCCCGAACGGTGCGACACCATTGCCCTGTAATTATTTTTATACGCATAATTTATGACATCCAGTGTTTCCGTAACAGAGCCTATCTGATTAAGCTTTATCAGAATCGCGTTCGCCGCGCCGACGGAAATGCCTTTTTTGAGACGGTCTTTGTTCGTCACAAATAAATCGTCGCCGATGATCTCAATTTCACCGCCGAGAACTTTTGTGCTTTCCACCCAGCCGTTCCAGTCGTCTTCCGCAAAACCGTCTTCTATGGAGATTATGTGATACTTATTTATCCAGCGACTGTAGAGTGCAATAAGAGAAGCGCATCCCAACTCTTTCTTCGGTTTCTCGCCCGAAAGGATATACCTGCCGTTTTTGTAAAAACCGCTTGACGCCGGATCCAGTGCAATTGCAACGTCCTTGCCCGGTTTATAACCGCTTTCTTCTATCGCCCTTGTTATAAACCGCAGAGCGTCCTCATTTTCTTTCAGATTCGGAGCAAAACCGCCTTCATCCCCGACTGAAGTTGAAAGATGCACTCCCTTCAGTATTGATTTAAGTTTGTGATAAATTTCCGTTGCCATCCGCATCCGTTTTACAAAATTCCGCCCACCGATAGGTGCAATCATAAACTCCTGAATATCCACATTGTTGTCCGCGTGAGCGCCGCCGTTCATGATATTCATATAAGGAACGGGTATTATCCAGCCGCTCGCTTTTCCCTGAAATATCGACCGTATGTATTTATACAGCGGTATCCTTTTTGAAGAAGCCGCCGAGCGGCACACCGCCATTGAAACGGCAAGAATCGCATTTGCGCCAAGGGACGTTTTTTTAGGAGTCCCGTCCAGAGCAATCATCGCCTCGTCTATTTTACGCTGGTTGTAACCATCCATTCCTTTTATTTTTTTCTCAATCTTTGCGACATTCGCGACGGCTTTCAGCACTCCCTTGCCATTATATTTATCTTCCTTATCCCTCAATTCAAGCGCCTCGTGAATGCCGGTGGATGCGCCGGAAGGAGTGTCCGCACGCCCGAAAGCGCCGTCACTCAAGCAAACGTCAACCTCAACCGTGGGATTGCCGCGCGAATCAAAAATCTGCCTGCCTTTTACCGATGTAATTTTTACCATTTTTCCTCCTTCCCTCACAACATCAAAGACGTCCTTTCCCCCTACCGACCGGTCATACTTTGAATGGAACTATCACAAAATAAAATCTATAAACTGTCTTCGACATCCTTGTTCCGAGCCATTCCACGCCCGAGGGTTTGTATTTCAAACAGGGTTTGCATTTTGATTTCATCATTTTTAATTAAACAGATTATATTTTTCGGTTTTAGGCGGATAAAAAACACCAATAATTAAAAACGGGTTTCTTGCCCAGCCATGAAACCGTCGTGCAGTTCCAAGAAAAAGATAAATATCTTTTTTTTGAAACTCATTGAGATATTTATTCTTCACTTGTTCAACCGCTGTCTTTTCGTCGCCGGACGCCCGCTTGAGGCAGTTCCAGTATAACTGCCCTATCTCCCAGTCCTCAATCATTAAGATGCTCTCTTTGCCTGAACTGTCCTGAAATTTGTAAGAAAATTTATACGGTATCTTTTTTACCAACTGAAAATTTTCTTTTGCCAACCTTTCTTCTTCGGTGCTGAATAGATCCGGCTGTTTGATATCATTTCTTATTTTCCCTGCAATCTCTTTATCCCACTCAGAATCAGCTTTTTCAACAATAAAATCAAGAATCTTTGCAGGCTTGAATAAAGCCAGAGACAATTCATTCTTGTTCGCCTTTTTTATCAGTTCGTTCGTGTTATCAAATACTATCAAATTTTTAAATAACAAGTCCTTTCTTTTTCTCCAACCGTTTTTTGTATCAATAGTATCCAATAGTTTTATTGTCTTTATATCCGCTATCTTATAACTTTCCGGACGGGGGTCGGAAATGTTTTTTATAACTTCAGCTTCAATCCACTGGAATTTACTATACTTTTTTTCATATTCAAGAAACCTAAAAGGAACAGGGTATATTCTAATCCAGGAACCCTCTTCTGTAATGCCCGCGGTACAAACAAGCTCGGAATATTTTTTTGATAAAACAGGATATGTTTTTACAAGAATAAGTATTTTCTTTTTTTCTTTTTTCATAGATGCCCTGTTTTTATATCAAATCTGTTTTTTAGTAAAGAGCATATACGCGACCGATGGCAGTATCTGTAATCTTTTTCAAAACAGGTCAGAGCAATACGCTTATGTTTTTTATATTCATCCGCAATAATTTCCAACGCATCATTCTGATACCGCAGAATATTTTTTTCATATTCGTTAAACAACGCCTCGTAGTCGTCATAAGTTTTCAGATGCCTTCTAAATTCAGAGTGAATCCCGAGTTCGGGAAGATTAATATACCCTATTTTTAAGTTATCCAGAGCATTCGTCAGAGTTTTTTTGGAAAATCCGTATTTCATACTGACAGGATTTTTTCTGACATCAATAACAACTCTCACATTATTCTGAATAATCCGATTCAGGTATTGATCTATCGTCAGTCCCTCGTACCCCAAAGAAAAACAGGCCGAGCCTTTGGCCATTCCGGAAAGATATGGATTTTCGCCTGGCTGCATAATACTCAGCTCGCTTTTTATCGCATAGTAAGGGTATTTGGAATAGATAAACTTTATCAGTTTATTTCCCTTAATATCCCCGTATTTGCTATATGTAGCGGTAATCGCATTCCGGTCGGACTTTTTCAATAATGCGAGATAATTTGAATCCGTTTTTGTCTGAATTAAATCCTGATTAATTATTATACCCAAATCATCCATCCTCCGTATATCAGCGTATGCCTGAAAAGAAAAAGGCCCGAATTTATACGGGACAAAATAGTATTCCGGAGATATTTTACGGTATTCCTGCTGCGAAAGAAATAGATATTTCTGAAACTCCGTTCTTTTTAATTTTCCGGAAAACACCTGCAATAAAGCCAGTAAAAATTTCTGTCTATAATATTTCGGAGTTTTTACTTCATCCATTTCTATGACTTCTCCGAGCATATCAAGAATTTTTTTTTCAACAACATTGATGTCTTTATCTATTTCTTCCAGAGGTCTCGGCGGCCGATACTTCATAGAAATACCTGCTGAAATTAATTTCATACATATTCCTGAATTTACCTCTTTCACATACTAACAATAAGTTTATATTTTCTCAATAGCGTCCTCTCTTATCCAGCCGCCGGATGTGGACACTTTTGCGAATACCCATCCCTCTTCCCTATCGTAAATCTGGATATCGCAGCCCGCGGGAATTTCCGCTATCACTTTGTAAGAGGTTCCTGGACCGCTGAGCATATTCTCTTTTTCAAGGACAACCGCACACTTACCTTTTTTTTCATAACCGGCTTTGCCGTAAAGAACTGAAACCTCAAAAACCCAGACAATAAAAACGAAAGCGCCTGACCAGACAAAAAATTCACGACGTTTTATTATGAACAACGCCGTCAAAATCATTAAAATCCAGAATGTGCCCACAACCGCGTTTTTTACCTCGCTCATACTGAAATACTTTATAAATAAAATCAGGAAACCCGCGTTTTCTTCGCGTAGATTCAGCTTTTTGCCGACGATTGATAAATTATACTTGATGTCTTTCTCGCGCGGCATTCTTCTTTCTGCCCGAAGATAATACAAACGCGCACGCGGAAAATCTCCCATTCTAAAAAAGCAGTTGCCGGCATTGAAATAAATCTGCCAGTTTGTGTATCCTTCATCAATCAGTTTTTCATACTCCGACAAAGCTCCTTTCCAATCCATGTTTTCATAAAGAGCGGACGCGCGGTCGGAAGCATCCATCGCCGCAGCGACAGCATTTACGGTGAAAAGCAGAATGTAAATGATTTTTTTTAAATACACTTTTTAAGCCCCTTCAATAATTCAACCAATTTTTTTTCATAAACTTTTTTTTGAAAACCGGTAATGACCGGAGAAAATCTGAGCGCCTGACATTCCCTGATAAATTCCGTTACGGATGAAACGGTATCAAAACTCACTTTTTTCTCGGAAAGTGCCTTCTTTACCGAAGCCACTCTCTCAATGCCGAGCCGCTCTTTTATAAAACAAAGAATTATTCTTTCAAATTCCTCCCCCATCTCGCGCGGGTTCCCCGGCGCTTTTTTTAGAGAGGCAACCGCCTTCGCCAAAGCGGCCCTTCGCACCATCACGGCTTTTGGAAAAATCTTTTCGTAAATTCCGCTCGTAACCCCGAGAAAAATTAAAAGAGCGCCGAACGGAATGACAAGGAGCTCTTTGAAATTACGAGCAATAAAACCGTCGCCTTTCAACCGGAATTGCGAAATTTCCCTTATGTGCCTTATATCGCGGCTAACTTCTTTGAGAGTTGTCGCATATTCCGGGGCATTATTAATTACATCTCCCGGGAGGACGGAGATTTTAATTTCCCTTGTTTTAATCTGTCTATATTTGCCGGCAGATGAGTCAAAATACGAATATTCTATCGGAGGAATAACAAGTTCTCCGGCGAGCCTCGGAACAAGTACCGTTTGAAATTCTTTGGACCCCGTTATCAGATAATTCTCTTTCTGCATTTTCTGCGAAGCAATTACTTCGTACTGCTTGAAGTTTACAAACTCAGGGAAATCAGGCTGTGTTATAGACGAAATATTGCCCGTACCCGATATCTTTACCATCAGTTTCAGAGCATCCCCCGCTTTTAGACGGGTTTTATCAACAGAGGCGGAGATGCTGTAAGAGCCCACGTCTCCTTTGTAGTTTGATGGCTTTCCTACATCAGGCAGAGGTTTGATGGAAAGCGACAGAGAATCGCTTTGGAGCATTTTCCGGCGGCTGCCTCCGAAAAATCCGGAAAAAAAATCATCGTTGAAAAATGGAAAATTAGATTCAATAATTTCAAGATGCGCCGGAGCAAAATTATAATTCCCCGCTTTAACCGGAAATATTGCTTCTTTTATTTCCGTCACGGAGTAATTTTTTCCGTTTACGGACGTGGTGTAACGTTTGGGCGGAGGCAGGTCTTCCTTCAGGAAACCGCTGAAATCGGGCAACTGCAGATTCGGATTGCTTGCAAGGCCCCTATCGGCAAAAAAGAAAAAAGTGTAGTAAACCGGTTCTCCGACAAAACAAACTCTCTTATTCAATTCCTGTTTTATCCAGAAAGATTCCGCTTGAGGCGCTGCTTGCGGAGCAGGTAACGTCACCCCATTCGCCGAGGACCCCGGCGCGCCGACTTCAATCTCAATGGAATTTGTCGTATATTTCTCACCCTTAAAATCAATTTCAAAAGCGGGTATCAGAAGTTTCCCCTGTCTTTTCGGCACGAGAATAAAAGTGTAATCGTAAGATGATGAAACTTTGCCGTTAACGATAGAAACATTTTGCGAGGAGGCGGATGAATAAACGTCAAAATCATTAAGCGGCGGCAGATTAAGACCGGGCAGTTTACCGGTTGAACCGCTTATTGAAATTGTGAGTTGCACCTGTTCATTTAACGTGACGCTTTTTTTTGATACCGACGCCGAAATGCTCAAATCCTGAGCGTTGCAAAAAGCGACAAAGCAACAAGATAACAAAGTGACAAGATAACGAACCGGCATATTATTTTTTTACTTTATTACCAATCCTTTCTCACATCCGGCATTTTCTCTTGCCTCTTTTTATTTTTATTTTTTTCCATATTGCCGACGACATTCAAAAGGCGCTCAATGTCCTCTTTGGACATTGAACCCTTTTTCTTTTTGTCTTTATTCTGACTGCCTGCGCCTTTATCGCTTTTGTTTTTATCCCGCTTTTTTTTAAGCGCAAGCTCAAGGTTGTGAAGAGCGTCCTCATCCGACGGATTTACCGAAAGCGCTCTTCTATAGCTTTCCGCCGATGCCCCGAAATCGCCTTTTCTATAATAATTGTTCCCCATATTGTAAAAGAGGTCCCCCTTAAAATCAATGTCGCCGAAAGTTGACGCTTTCTTATACTGCTTCTCGGCTTCATCGTTTTTCTGCTCGCAATAGTATGTGTTGCCGAGATTGTAGTAGATTTCGGGCTCAGACTTTTTCTCAAGTTCTTTTTTGTAGCACTTTTCGGCTTTGAAATAATCCTTGTTCTTAAAAGCCCTGTTGCCTTTTGATAAATTTGACGCTTGTGATGGACGAGCGGTGAAAAAAATAATTAAAATCGCCAAAGCCCCGAAAGAGTCATAAATCGTTTTCTTCCTGAATACAAAAGGAAGGATAAAATCTAAAAACACAAAAAAGAATGCCGCGGTCAAAGGAATATAATATCTTTTTTCAAGCGAATTCCCGGCGGATTCGGAACCGAATTTATCTTTCTCCATTGAATTGATGTCATCCGCCATTCTCTCTATATCGCTGTTGGCGCTCGTATATGGAAAATATTTTCCCCCAGTGGAGTTGGCAATCTTCAGGAGCATCGTCTCGTCAAGACGGCTTATTACGGTCTCGCCGCGGCCGCCGTCGCCCTTCTTATACTCCTTAATATTGCCCGCCTCATCTCTGATGGGAATCGGCTCGCCCTCAGGCGTGCCCACACCCACAACAAAGACATTTATTCCTTTAAGCGTTGGAAGAATTGTCTCGGGATTACCCTGTAGATTTTCGCCGTCGGTGAAAAGTATTATGACCTTAGAATTCATATCTTTCGCAAAACTCTCTTTCGCTTTTTTAAGAGCATCGGCGATATCCGTGCCGGGGTAAGGAATAACGTCCGCATCTATTTCATTAAGGAAGACCTGGAAAGAAGAAATGTCCCCGGTGACGGGACAGACGGTAAATGCCTTCCCCGCAAAACCCACAAGACCGAATTTTTCCGCTTTCAGAATGCTCGCCAAAATTTTGATTTTTTCCATGCTCGCCTTGAATCTGTTCGGCTTTATGTCTTCGCAAAACATGCTCGCCGAAACATCAAGAGCGATTACAATTGAGACACCTCTTTCTTCAACCTTTGTGGTGATTAAGCCCCATCTGGGTCCCGCAAGAGCCAGCACAAAAAAAATGTAGGCAAAAACAAGCGAAACGCGCCTTATTATATTTATTCGAGTGTTTTCAGAAGATAATAATGAAAATGCTTGCTTTGAAGCATATTTCATACACGTCGCTTTTCTCTTAAAATGCTCAAAAACGAGCAGAAGAATTATAAACGGCACTGCCAAAAGCGCAATTAATATATTAGGATTTTCCCACATTAATTTTCCTCGCTTCGCTTCTCCCCCTTGGCTTCGCTTCTCCCCCTTGTAAAGGGGGAGATTGAGAGGGGGTCTCCACTATATTCAC
>PEXM01000086.1:7916-11285 GCA_002779055.1 Elusimicrobia bacterium CG08_land_8_20_14_0_20_44_26 | reverse complement strand
CAGCTCGCTTTTTTTATACCCGGAATCTCGCCTTTGTGCGCCAGTTCCCTGAAACAAATCCGGCACAAACCGAAGTCCTTATAATAACCGCGGGGACGGCCGCATCTCTGACACCTGTTTTTCTCGCGGGTCTTAAATTTCTGGACTCTCTTGGACTTTTCAATCTTGCATTTTTTAGCCATTATTCCGCCTTATATTTTTCACCCTGTAAATCCCCCCTAATTTCCCCCCTTTTTCAAAGGGGGATTTTCATTTTCTAAACGGCACCCCCAGCATGCCCAGATATGTCAGCGCCTCGTCTATCGTAGAGGTCTTGACGCAGAAAGTTATGCCCACCCCTATCGCTCTTGAAATTTTGCTCACCTGCGCCTCCGGAAAAATCGTTATATCCGCTATGCCTAAATTGTAATTTCCCGACTTGTCAAAGGACTTATTGCCAAAACCCCTGAAATCTCTCATCCTCGGCACGGCGATATTGACAAACCTGTCAAGGAATTCCCACATACACTCTCTTCTCAGCGTCACTTTGCAGCCGATCGGCTGATTTTCCTTAATTTTAAAATTGGATATCGCCATCCTGACGTGCGTGCGCACGGGGCGCTGTCCCGTGATGCGGGCAATTTGTTCAATTGCCTCGTCCAAAAACTTCGTGTCTTCCTTGGCCGCATTATGCGAAGTGCTTACGACAATCTTTTCCAATTTCGGCGCCTGCAGTTTGTTTGAGTATTTGTATTTTTTAGCCATCTCATCCACGACCAGCGCTTCAAGTTTCTTCAATTTAGGAATGTAGTTTTTGCTCACCCCGTTAGAAATACCCGAATACACATCTATACCTTTTTTCATGATTTACCAATCACATCTGCTAAATTTCTAACGGGGCTCATATTATTTCTTTACACAGTTTGCAGAACCTGACCTTCCCGCCTTCATCAAGAATTTTAATTCCCACTCTTGCGGGCTTGTTGCAGTGCGGACATATCAGTTTCACCGACGATGCGCTGATGGGGCTTTCTTTCTCCTGTATCCCGCCGGGAGAATGCTGCGTGGGACGGGCATGTTTTTTCACAAGATTAACTTTCGCGACAAGAAGCTTGCCGGTGGCGGAAAAAACACGCACGACTTCGCTTATTTTACCCTTATATTTGCCGCTCATTACCATCACTTTATCTTTCTTTTTTATTCTTTTCATCAAACAACCTCCGGCGCGAGCGAAGCAATTTTCGCGAATCCCTTGGCCCGAAGTTCCCTCGCCACGGGACCGAATACTCTCGTCGCTTTCGGTTCTTTCTTTTCATCCAAAATAACGCAGGCGTTGTCAGAAAAGCGTATGCGGCACCCGTTGGGACGTCTTGTGGGAAACACCATCCGGACAACCACCGCCGTCACAACATCGCCCTTTTTTATCGCCGCGTTCGGAACCGCTTTCTTGACCGACGCCTTTATGATGTCTCCTATTTTCACATACCTCCGCGCCGAACCGCCGAAGGTGTGTATGCACATAACGATTTTAGCCCCGGAATTGTCGCAAACATTGAGCCGCGTCATTAACTGAATCATTTTTTACTTTATTTTACTTTTTTATTTTATTACTTTATTACTTTTTTACTTTATTTTTAACGCTTATTACAGCCCACCTCTTAAGAGCGCTGTAGGGTTTGGATTGAATGATAACCACTGTGTCACCTTTCGCCGAAATGTTTTTCTCGTCGTGGCAATGTAGTTTTTTCGAGACCATCACAACCTTGTCGTAAGCGGCGTCCCGATAACTTCTATCAACCTGGACGACTCTGCTTTTATCGTTTTTGTCGCTTGTAACTTTACCTATTAACTTTTTACGCATTTTCCCTCCCGCCTAAGGCCGAAGGTGTGCCGTGGCGTGCGGATTTCCCCGCCATGGGCGGGTCAACTTTTTTCTTGATATTTAAAAATGTCTTCGCTCTCGCTATGTTTTTCCGAAGTTTCGGAATCTCCGTGAAATCCTTTAACGTTTTTTGATTCTTCTTCATCCTCAAGAGCACCATATCATTTTCAAAATCCCTTATTTTTGTTTTGAGCTCCACCATTGAAAGTTCATTAAATTTAACTTTTTTAGCCATCAGTGTCTCCCCACAATTTTTGTGCCAATTCCGAGTTTATGAGTGAGAAGCTTTAAAACCACACACACCTCACTATAAGGAATGCCCTCAATCTCAAACATCACCTGCCCGGGTTTTACCACGGCAACCCATTCTTCAACCGCGCCCTTCCCTTTCCCCATTCTGGTTTCCGCCGGCTTTTTTGTTATGGGCTTGTCAGGGAAAATTCTTATCCAAATTTTGCCCGATTTTCTGATGCTCCTCACAAGAGCAATTCTGCATGCCTCTATTTGTCTCGCTCTTATTCTTCTTGGGCTCAGCGCCTTCAGCCCCCACTCGCCGAATGACACCTTTTCGCCCCTTGTGGCATTTCCGCGGATCCTTCCTTTCTGCATTTTTCTGTATTTAACTTTTTTCGGAGCCAGCATTATTTAATATCCTCATTCATCGCCCCGTCTTCGTCTGCCAGGTCGGGAACGCCTTTCGGGCTCTCAATTTCCTCCGGTTTATGTCCGCCGACGGAGTCAGCGGAGCCGGCGGAAGCGAATTTATCTTCGGAAATTTCCGGTTTGTTGATCCACACCTTAACCCCTATAATTCCGTATCTTGTGTACGCTTTTGAAAAACCATAGTCAATTTTCTTTGATATTGTCTGAAGAGGCACGCTTCCGTCTTTGAACCACTCTTTTCTCGCTATTTCATTTCCTCCGAGGCGGCCTGATACCATAACTTTGACGCCCATGGAACCCTCATCCATAACGTTTTTCAGCATTCTTTTGCAAACGCTCCTGAACGGCATTTTCTTTTCTAATTGAATGGCTATCATTTCAGAAACAATCTGCGCATCAAGAAAGGGCTTCTTTATTTCACTAACATTTATTTTAACTTCCTTGTTTATGGCGAGAGACAAGTCCTCGCGCAGAGCGTCTATCGTGACTCCTTTCTGGCCGATAACAAGACCCGGCCTTGCCGTGTGAATCGTTACAACTATCTGTGATGAGGCCTTTTCTATTTCTATTTTTGAAATCTGTGTTCTGTCTAATTTTTTCTCGATTTCCTGCCTTATTTTTACATCTTCCATAACAGAGGCGGCAAAGCCTTTTTTCATAAACCAGCGGCTTCGCCAGTCCGCATTTATGCCGATTCTCATTCCGAGGGGATGCACTTTTTGACCCATTCTAACTCCTTTTCGCCTGCAGATACAGAATCTTTTCACACATTTTTTTATTTCTCCAATCCCTTTTCACTTCTTCCGCCGTAGGCGGAGGAGATTGAGAGGGGGTTCTCTTCACCT
>PEXM01000086.1:0-7903 GCA_002779055.1 Elusimicrobia bacterium CG08_land_8_20_14_0_20_44_26 | reverse complement strand
TCTCTTCACCTCTCCCACTTTCCAAGGGGGAGATTGAGAGGGGGTTCTCTTCACCTCTCCCACTTTCCAAGGGGGAGATTGAGAGGGGGTTCAACTTGCCTCCTCCAATTCTACATTTATGTGAGACATTCTTCTCTTATACGAATGCGCCCTGCCGAAGGCCTCCGGTCTCATTCTTTTGAGAGAAGGACCAGCCGTTACAAAAATCTTCTTTATTCTCTTTCTTCCGGAGACCTTGCCTCCGGCAGCCGCCGCTTTTATAACCTTTGATATCGCTTTTGTCGTCGCATTGTTCATTGCGTCAAGTTTTGCGAGAGCCTCGTCTATATTCGCTCCCCTTACCATATTGAGATACCTGGCAACCTTCTTCGGCGGGCATCTCACAAATTTCGCTTTTGCCTTATACTCCATAAAGTTATTTCAGCTCCACGGCTTCTTTGTGCCCCTGCCCGTGTCCTTTGAAAAATCTCGTCGGAGAAAACTCGCCGAGCTTATTTCCGACCATCGCTTCCGTCACATACACCGGAATAAAACGCTTGCCGTTATGCACGAGAAACGTCATACCCACCCAGTCAGGTATTATCACGGAAGAGCGCGCCCATGTTTTTATGGGCGCTTTCTTTCCGCTTTTCCTTGATTTTCCGACTTTATCAAGCAGCGTCTCGCTGATATACGGACCTTTTTTTGTGGATCTACTCATTGTAACAGTTTATCTCCTTTTCTTCCTTGAAATTATCATCTTAGACGATGATTTTCTCCGCTTCCTCGTCTTAAAACCTTTCGCGGGAACGCCGGTCGGGGACCGCGGGACATTACTGCCGTGACTTCTGCCGCGTCCTCCGCCATGCGGATGATCAACGGCATTCATTGCGGTGCCTCTGACATGAGGTCTCCTTCCGCGGTGGCGGTTAGATCCGGCGCAGCCGAGGTTTTCCGCCGAATGCTCTATATTATCAAGACGGCCTATCGTTGCCATCGAATTCACAAAGACCTTCCTTATTTCGCCGGAAGGCATTTTAAGAACAGCGTATTTTTCGTCTTTACTCATTATGGACGCGCATCCTGCGGCGCTTCGCGCGATGGCGCCGCCGGCTCCCGGTATCATCTCTATATTATGAACCAAAGTGCCTCCGGGAATAAAACTGATAGGCATTGCATTACCGAGCTTCAGCGCAGCTTTGTTTTTTGAAGAAATAACGAATCTCCCCACATGCAGACCTTCCGGATGCAGAATATACCGCACATCCCCGTCAGCGTACTTCACAAGCGAAATCCTGCAGGACCTCCCAGGATCGTATTCCACCGTCTGCACAATGCCTTTTACATCCCATTTATCTCTTTTGAAGTCAATCTGCCTTATGCGTCTCTTGTGGCCGCCACCTCTGAAACGCATGGTCATCCTGCCGAGATTGTTCCTGCCGCCGGAGGCCTTCTGCGAAAAAGTTAATGGCTTATACGGCTTTGCTTTATACACGCCTGAGGACTTCGTCCTGAAACGCCTTGATGAAGTTGTCGGTTTATAACGTATCATTACTTTTTCCCCATTTTACTTTTTTATTTTATTACTTTTTTACTTTTTTACTTTATTACTTTTTTACTTTTTTACTTTTTTCTCTTCCCTCTTTCCTTCTTCATACTTCCCCCTTTGAAAAAGGGGGTAAGGGGGATTTCTCTTTTCTTTTTACTTTTTTACTTTATTACTTTTTTACTTTTTTCTCTTCACTCTTCATACCGCTTCAAAACCCGAAATGACCGAACCCTTTTTAAGACTTATATACGCTTTTTTGTATTGTGACGTATAACCCGAATGAACACCCCGTCTTTTCTTTTTGGGTTTCGTCGAGGCCGTTCTTACTTTATCCACTTTCACATTAAACACTTTTCCCATTGCCGCCTCAATCTGCTTTTTTGTCGCAAGGCGATTCACAATAAAAACGTAGGTGGTGTTTCTCTTTCTCACGTTCTCGGACTTTTCGGTAAAAAGAGGAGAGAGAATGATGTGAGAAGGAGAAAGTTTCATGAGGCGTTTTCAATTCCCCTCTTTTCCCCTTTATCAAAGGGAGTTGTAGAGGGATTTATTTTAATTTGTTTTTCAAATGCGCGCGAAATCTCATCCAGGGCTTTCCCCACAAAAATAACGGCATCTTTATAAAGCACTTCTTTTATATTCAAGTCCCTCGCGCGAATAAAGGAAATCCCGGGAATATTTCTGAAGGGAAGAAGGAAGTTCCTTTCCAGTTTCTCGGCGACCAGCAAAACTTTATTTCCCTCTTTGAAGGACTCTCGTAGCCACGAGCACGCCTCTTTCGTTTTAGAAAAACCGGCATTTTCCGTAAAAAAAATTTTGTTTTCACTATTAAGATAAGAAAGAGCCTGCCTTAATGCGAGCTGTTTTTTCTTTTTTGTGAGAGTGTTCTCTTTTTTTCGCGGCTTCGGCCCGAATATAATGCCGCCGCCTTTCCAGAGAGGCGACCTTATTGAACCGGCACGCGCGCGACCTGTGCCTTTCTGCCGCCAGGGTTTCTTGCCGCCGCCGCTCACTTCCGCTTTTGTTTTTGTTGAAGCTTTAAAATCTTTTCTCAAATATTCTTTCATTGCTTCATTCATAAATTCTTTCCTGTAGATAACGCCGAAAACGTTTTCCGCAAGTTCAATCGTCCCTGCGATTTTTCCGTCGGATCCAATAATCTTCGCTTTATTCATTTTACTTTTTTATTTTTTTCTCTTCCCTCTTCTCTCTGCTTTGCTTCTCCCCCTTTTCAAGGGGGAGATTAAGAGGGGGATTTCTCTTCCCTCTTCTCTCTGCTTTGCTTCTCCCCCTTTTCAAGGGGGAGATTAAGAGGGGGATTTCTCTTCCCTCTTTCCATCCTGCTTATCAAAAGAAGCGAACCTCTCCTTCCCGGAACGGCGCCCGTTATAAACAATCTGTTTTTTTCGCCGAAAATTGCGGCAACCTTCAGATTTTTCAGAGTTACCCTGGCGCTTCCTTTTCTCCCCGCCATTTTCATACCAGGTATGACTCTCGACGGCCAGGAACTCGCTCCGATTGACCCAGGCGAATGATATTTGTCCTTTTGACCGTGACTTTTAGGCCCCCCGTGAAAACCCCATCTCTTGCGCGTTGAAGCGAAGCCCTTCCCTTTGGAAAGACCCGTCACAGCGACGCGCATGCCTTTTTCAAAGACATTTTTTATATCTATTTTATCGCCGGGCTTTAAGTCAAATTTTCCTTTTATCTCTCTCATCGCCCTGATGCCGGTGAGCGGCGAATTTTTTATAATTCCCGCAATTGGTTTAGTCCTGTGATTACCTGCGATGGCCAATTTTACGGCGCTGTAGCCGTCTTTGTCATCCGTTTTCAAAGCGAGGACATAATTCGCAGGCACATCAATAACGGTGCACGCGAGTTCCTTGTCCCCTTCGTAAATCCTCATCATCCCCGCTTTTATTCCAATGACGCCGCCCGGAACGCTCTTTAATGCCTGCTCCATCACCCGCTCATGTCCTTTACCGTAATGTCTATCCCGGCGGGCAAAGAAATGTCTCTGAGGATGTTCATAACTTCCTTGGTGGGATTTTTTATCTCTATCATGCGTTTGTGCACTCTCATTTCAAACTGCTCGCGCGATTTTTTATCGGCGATGGGGCTCGTCAAAACGGTGTAAAGTTTTCTCCTCGTTGGAAGAATAATCGGCCCCGTGATGAGGATCCCCTTATGCGAAAGATTGTCCATTATCGTCTTTACCGATTTCTCAAGAAGTCTGTGGTCGTAGGAGAAAACTTTTACTCTGATTTTTTCCATAATCATTCTATAATTTTGGATATGACTCCGGATGAGACGGTGTGTCCGCCTTCTCTTATGGCAAACCGCAGACCTTCCTCCATTGCAATCGGAGATATAAGCTCCGCCGTAATTTCAACGTTGTCGCCGGGCATCACAATATCTCTGCCGGAAGGAAGCTGCACCGAACCCGTTACATCGGTAGTCCTTATGTAGAACTGTGGTCTATAACCCGTCACAAAAGGAGTGTGCCTGCCGCCTTCTTCTTTTTTAAGCACATAAACCTGAGCCGCGAATTTTTTGTGGGGCGTAATGGAACCGGGTTTGGCTATCACCATACCTCTCTCTATTCCCTCTTTGTCAACACCCCTGAGAAGTACGCCGACATTGTCTCCCGCCTGGGCGCTGTCAAGAATTTTTCTGAACATTTCAATGGAAGTCGCCACGGTTTTTTTCAACGTGCCGAATCCGACGATTTCAACTTCTTCGCCGGTTTTGAGAATTCCTCTTTCAACCCTGCCCGTTGCGACCGTTCCCCTTCCCGTAATTGAGAAAATATCCTCCACCGCTAAAAGGAACGGTTTTCCCGTATCTCTTTTCGGCTCAGGTATCGCCTCATCCACATTTTTTATCAGTTCCTTGATAGGTCCGCAATTCGGACAATCTACTTTGCCGCATCCGCATTCAAGGCATTTTGTGGCCGAACCTTTTGATATTTTCACGTTGTCGCCGTCAAATTCGTACTTTTTCAGGAGGTCCCTGACTTCAAGTTCCACCAAATCAAGAAGTTCGGGGTCATCCACCTGGTCTGTTTTGTTCATAAAAACAACGAGTGCCGGAACCCCAACTTGCTTGGCAAGAAGAATGTGCTCTCTCGTCTGCGGCATCGGGCCATCGGAGGCGCTTACGACCAGGATTGCTCCGTCCATCTGTGCGGCGCCCGTAATCATGTTTTTTATGTAATCGGCGTGGCCGGGACAGTCAATGTGAGCGTAGTGCCTTTTATCCGTTTCGTATTCCGAGTGGTGTATCGCAATCGTCAGACCTCTTTCTCTTTCTTCCGGGGCATTATCAATGTCATCATACTTTTCAAATTTCGCCATGCCTATCTTTGACTGCAACAGCGTGATTGCCGAAGTTAAAGTCGTTTTGCCGTGGTCAACATGACCGATTGTACCGACATTGACATGCGGTTTCGTCCTTTCAAATTTTGCCTTAGCCATAATTCCTCCTGCGACGGAATGTTTTCCTCCGTCAATTACAATTTTCCAATCACCTTATCAGAAACCTGCTGCGGAACACGTTCATATGCTTTCGGCGACATAACAGAACTTGCCCTGCCCTGCGTCACCGAACGCAAGGCCGTTGCATAACCGAACATTTCCGCAAGAGGCACAAATGCTTTTATGATAGTTAAAGTATTATCTGTTGTCAACCCTTCAACCGTTCCCCTGCGGGATGATATGTCTGCCATGACATCTCCGAGAAATTTTGTGGGCGTATTTATTTCAAGCGACATCACCGGTTCCAGCAAGACCGCGCCCGCACGCGTGAGCGCTTTCCGAGCGGTCTCAAAAGCGCCGATGCGGAAAGCCAAATCCGAAGAATCCACTTCATGAAAACTTCCATCTATAAGCTCGACTCTGACATTTGAAACCGGATATCCCGCTAAAGGTCCCGATTCAAGAGCCATCTTAACGCCCTTTTCAATCGGAGCGATAAACTGCTGGGGTATCGTCCCGCCTTTTATTGAATTTACAAACTCAAAATTACTTTCGCTCAAAGGCGATATTATGATCACGACGTGCGCATACTGACCGTGGCCGCCGGTCTGCTTGACGTATTTCCCGACTTCTTTGACTTCCTTCGTTATTCCTTCCTTGTATCTGACTTTCGGTTTTGAAATCTTCACCGGAACATTGAACTCTGATTTTAACCTTTGAGCGTTTATTTCAAGATGAAGTTCTCCCATTCCGTGCATAACAAGCTCGTTGGTAACGCTGTCTTTTTTAATGATTAAAGTCGGGTCTTCGGAGGAGATTTTTGAAAGCGCCATGGCGAGAGCATCGAGCTGCTCGGGTCTGTAGGGCTCAATCGCCTGATATATTACCGGCTCCGGAAATATAGGCGGCTCAAAAGCAAACTTTATGTCTTCCGAAGAGAGTGTATCGCCCGTCGTGGTTTTTTTTAGACCCCCGACAACGACAATGTCTCCGGCAGTCATTTCCTTTATCTGCTCTTTTTTATCGGCGTGTATCATATAAATTCTGTCTATCTTTTCGGTCTTGTTTTTTGTCGTGTTGTAAACGCGGCGACCACCGTTCATCTTGCCGGAGTAAACGCGCAGAAATGAAAGTTTACCCAAAAACTGATCGGTTACAATCTTAAAAACCAGAGCCCAGAATTTTTCATTTTTTGAATTTTTAAGTTTGTGCTTTTCAAGAGTCTCCAAATTAAAAATAGGCGTCTCACCTATATCCGAAGGTGCAGGGAGATACGCGCAGATTGAATCAAGCAGAAACTGCACGCCTATGTTTTTAAATGCGGAACCGCAAACCACCGGCACAAATTTATTGTGTATAACCGCATTCCTTAATGCCTTTCTTACGAGCGTCTTGGATACGGGTTTGTTCTCTATCAGTTTTTCAAGTATTTCGTCGTTCGTCTCGCTAAGCGCTTCTAATAGTTCCCTGTGAGTCCGCTGCCAAATATCCTTCAGGCCGGCCGGTATATCCCGCTCACTCCACTCGGAGCCGTCCTCGCAGAGTTCCTGATCGTAAATTCTCGCTTTGCCTTCAATCACATCTACAATGCCGGTGAAATCCTTTTCCGCACCTATCGGAATTGCCACGGGCAGTATTTTTTGCGAAAAATTTTCCCTCATCTTCCGGAGCACTTTCCAGTAATCGCTTCCCACCCTGTCCATTTTATTTATAAAAGCGATTATGGGAATATTGTATTTTGACGCCTGTCTCCAGACCGTTTCGGATTGCGGTTCTACGCCGCCGACGCCGCAGAAAACAACAACGCACCCGTCAAGAACTCTAAGGGATCTTTCCACTTCCGCGGTAAAATCGACATGGCCGGGCGTGTCTATAATGTTTATCTGATATTCATCCGCCTCTGGTAGAGGCGGAGTAAGTTTCGGCGTTGAGTTTTTTTCCTTATCAGAGTAGTGGGAGAATGGCGCCCAGAAACAGGTTATTACGGCCGACTGGATCGTTATACCGCGCTTTCTTTCCTCTTCAAGGAAGTCCGTCGTTGTCGTGCCGTCATGAACCTCCCCCATGCGCCATATCTTGCCGGTATAGTATAGAATTCTTTCGGTCGTTGTGGTTTTCCCCGCGTCTATGTGCGCCACAATGCCGATGTTTCTTAATTTCGAAATTTCCACATTCATAATATTTCTTCACTTTTTACAGAATTCCCTCGGACTTCTTCCGCCGTAGGCGGAGGAGATTGAGAGAGAGTGTTCCCGCTACATTAATATCTATAATGCGCAAAGGCCTTATTGGCTTCTGCCATTTTATGGACATTTTCTCTTTTCTTCATCACAGAGCCCTCGCCTTTGCTGGCGTCCACAAACTCTAACGCAAGGCGCTTCCGCATAGAAGCGCCTTTCCTCTTTCTCGCGGCCTCAAGAATCCATTTGATTGCGAGCTTCGTTCCCCTGTCATCGGAAACCGGCTGCGGTATCTGGTAAGTCGCCCCGCCCACTCTGCGGGATTTGACTTCAACTCTCGGCGCGGTATTTTCTATCGCCTTTTCCAACAGTTCTTTCTGGGGCATTTTCAGCATTTGCGACGCTTCGTCAAGAGAATCGTATATTATTTTCATCGCGGTATTTTTCTTTCCCTGTTTCATTATGTTGTTTATGAAATTGGTTATAAGCAGGCTTTCATACTTTATATCCGGTCTCTTTTTTCTCGCGGGAGAAATCTTTATTTTCTTTCTGCTCATTCTTTTTTGCCTCTCTTGGCGCCGTATTTCGACCTTGATTTCTTCCTGTTTTCGGTTCCCGAAGCGTCAAGCACCCCTCTAATAAGATGGTACCTGACGCCGGGGAGATCTTTAATCCGGCCGCCTCTTATCATAACAATTGAATGCTCCTGGAGATTGTGT
>PEXM01000067.1 GCA_002779055.1 Elusimicrobia bacterium CG08_land_8_20_14_0_20_44_26 | reverse complement strand
TCCCCTCTTTAACCGCCTTAAAGGCGGCGTTCACAATATTCTCCGGCGTGGGAAGATTTATATCGCCGAGATGAAAAGGATAAACCTTGTTTCCCGCCGCGGCAAATTTCGCCGCTTCCTCAGACACTACAAAAGCCGTTTCAGTCCCGAGCCGATGGATTCTTTCAGATAATTCCATTTTTTCTCCTCTAAGAAAGGGGACGGTTCTAATTCTTTTCAATCCCCTCTTATTCCCTGTCTATTATTTCTTGTGATTTTAAAAAAAATTTCTCTTTAATACAAGCCGAACGGGATTGACGAAAACTTTTTTATATTTCAAAATCCCGGGAAAGGGGGAATCTTATGAAAAAAAACAAAAGGAACATTCTGATTGTTTTAGGTATGATGCTCGCGGCAATTTTTATTACGATTTTTTCTATCTCAAATTTTTCAAATAAACGTCAGACATTTGAAGGTGGGAAAAAAACACAAATGAATGAAAGTTTATCCCGTTCCTATAAAAAACCGGGTAAATTTGCGCGCACGCGCGATGCAAATCTTACAGTGGCAGAAGGCAATTCTTCCGAGATGCAAACGGGGGAAATGGAAAGGAAAATTGTTTACAGGGCAGACATCGGTATGGAGATAAAAAATTTTGACGAGGCGGCAAATAACATAACAACTCTTGCAAAAGAATTAAAGGGCTTTATTTTGAACGCAAACAAAAACCTGAATGAGCAGGATATTGCCTCAGGCGGTATTGTCGCAAAAATACCGCCGCAAAATTTTGATTTATTCATCCAGCGCATTGAAAAATTCGGGAAACTTAAAAATAAAAATGTTTCAAGCCGCGACATCACAGAACAATACATTGACCTTAATGCACGCCTTAAAACCTCAGGCGAACTTGAAAGAAGATTGCTAAAAATTCTTCAGATAAAGACAAAAAAACTGAAAGATGTTCTTGAAGTTGAAAGGGAACTTGCGCGAGTGAGGGAAAAAATTGAACAGATGGAAGGCAGAATCAGATATCTCAACAGTCAGACGGAACTGGCAGAAATATCAATTTTTTTATATGAGCCGGACAAAATTACGACGAAGGGCTATGACTTTCTCAAACGGCTTCGGTTGGCTTTCAGAAATGCGGTAAATCTTTTCATAAGCATAACGGTTAGCTTGATAACGCTGGCGGGAATTATTCTCGGACTCGGAATATATTTCGCACTCGGCTATTTTGCCTACACTCTTTTAAAAAAATCTAAAAAATAAAATAAAAAAATTTAAAGAATACAGAAAGCGGACTAAGGTGAGATACCAACCTGCAAAACCAGTAATGGTAAGGCAAAAACTACCGAAATTATGACCACAGGGAGACCCTATTTTAACCAGGTCATAAAATGTATTATCTTGCCTTCCGATTTTTCATAGACCGATAAGGCGACCATATTTGCGGAGGAACCAATCATTGTTAGCGATAATCGGTAAATTATCCACAAAACCCGAGGCGATTGCCGTAAACAGGGCAATGACGATATAACTCCTGTCAAGATGAGGCAGCATGATGTGCGGAATGGCAATTCCTTTGCCTATCGCGGTGGGTTGTGCCTTTTCTTTGGCAGTTAAATCTTCTGCGAATTTTGTCTCATCTTGTATAAGCACTTTATTCAGGAGAAACTCACCAAATAAATAAAAAAGTTCCTGGCGGGTTTCCGCCTTTGGGTTTATAATGACGAAACTTTTGCTTAAAACATCTTCAAATTTTATATAGAGCGTAAATTATACTTAACCCCCTAACTTTGTCAAGATTTTTTTCGAAAGTTTATTCGTATCTTAATGCGTCTATGGGATTCATTTTCGCCGCATTCATTGCCGGGTATAATCCGAATATCAGCCCGATAATCAATGAAAAACTGAACGAAATAATTATTGAAAGCGCCGAAATTAACGTGCTCCAGCCGCCTATCATGCTCATAATTTTTGAAGAAAATATTCCTGCCATTATCCCGAGCAACCCGCCGATAACGCATATAACAATCGCTTCAACCATAAATTGAGTCAGTATATCTCTGTATTTTGCTCCTATCGCCTTGCGGACGCCTATTTCCCTCGTCCTTTCGGTTACCGATACCAGCATTATATTCATAATTCCTATGCCGCCGACGAGCAACGAGACAGACGCAATCCCCGCCAGGAGCATGCTGAATGTGCGGGACGTTGATTTGACCGTCTCCAATAATTCCGCCTGGGAACGAATCATAAAATCGTCTTCGTCGTCTTCCCGCAGTTTGTGCCGTTTTCTCAGTAAACCGGTCACTTCTTCCAAAGCCGAAGCCATTAATTTTTCCTCTTTTACCTGAATGTAGACGCTGTTGAGGTTATCATTGCCGAATAATCTTTTTTGAGCCGTGGAAAGAGGAATAACAATCTGGTCGTCTTCATCCCGCCAGCCACCGGCGCCTTTTGCCTCCAGCACCCCTATCACTTTGAATCTTAATCTGTTTATCTTGATATTTTTGCCGATTGGATCTTCGCTTTCTTCAAACAACGCCTCTACCACAGTCCTGCCGAGCACTGCCACTTTTAACCTTGCCTTAATCTCTTTTGCGGAAAAGAAATATCCCTCTGCCACTTTGAAGTTCCGGACTTCTAAAAATTCGGGCTGCGTGCCGTACACCGACGTATTTGTATTCTTGCTGCCGTAAACGACCTGCGCATTTCTATTCGCCACCGGCGCAACATTTTTTACCGACTCAACTTCTTTTTTTATCGCCGCCGCATCTTCAAGTTTCAAAGAGACGCTCCCTCCCGATGCAGACGACACCCTTGAACCCGGGCCCCTGCTTCTTGCAGGAAATAAAGTCAGCACGTTGGAGCCCATATTTTCTATTCTGCTGGTGATATTTTTACCCGCGCCCTGCCCGATTGATATCATCGCGATTACGGCGGCAACCCCTATAATAACGCCGAGCATCGCCAGAAAACTTCTCAATTTATTGACCAGTAAACCGCTCACCGCCATTTTTACGCTGTCCAGTATTTCCATAAAGTTGAAAATATTCTCTTTTGATTTTCCTTTCAATTTATTATCGTCAAAATCGATTTCCTGTTTATCAACCGTCACGCTGTTTTTTCTGATTTCATCGCTTTTGATTTTACCGTCGCAGACATGTATTATTCTCCTGGCATAAGCGGAAATGTTGGGGTCGTGGGTGACAAGCGCGATGGTGAGGCCTTCCTGGTTCAAATTTTGAATTATTTCCATTATTTCTTTACCCGATTGAGTGTCAAGGTTGCCCGTGGGTTCATCGGCGAGAAGAATGTGCGGGTCATTCACCAAAGCTCTCGCTATCGCGACTCTCTGCTGCTGCCCCCCCGACAGTTCATTCGGGTTATGATTTGCCCTGTCGGACAGATTGACGGAGTCAAGAATGCCGTTTATCCTGTTTTTCCTCCCAGGAACATTCCCGTAAATCATAGGCAATTCCACGTTTTTAAATGCATTAACTCTTGAAAGCAGGCTGAAATTCTGAAATATAAAACCTATATATTTGTTGCGTATGTATGCAAGCTGGTTGTCATTCATTTTGTTTATATCCAGGTCGTTAAAAAGATATTTCCCGTCGTCGGGTTTGTCAAGGCAACCTAATATATGCATCAACGTTGACTTACCGCTGCCGGATGGCCCCATTATCGCCACGAATTCCCCTCTCTGAATCTGAAGCGATATACCGTCGGCGGCCTGCACCTTATAATTACCCATCCGGTATGATTTATAAATATTTTCTATGGCAATCACGTTTAACCCGTTATCTTCCTCTCATTATGCGCCCCATCGCGCGCGAAGGGTCGCCGAAACCCGTTCTCCTTGCGGCCGTTCCTTCCGTTTTCGTCTTATCCTTATCACCGCCGCTTTCCGCAATTACAACTTTATCGCCTTCCCGGACGCCGGAGGAAATCTCTATATTATTTTCATCAAAGCTTCCTGTCTCAACTTCCTGCGGCAAAGGCCTGCCGCCTCCGGACGGAATCATTACGATTTTTTTTCCTTTCCTCTCCCTGACGGCTTTTTTGGTCAATAATAAAACGTCTTTTTTTTCAAAGGTTATTATATCAACGTCGACGGTCATTCCCGATTTCAGCAGTTTGTCCGTCCCGCCCGCAAATTCCGCGACGGCTTCGTAATTCGTAACATTTGACTCGATTGTGGGCGAATATGCGATTTTAATTACTTTTCCCGGCAGGACTTCATCGGGATAAGCGTCTAAAATTATTTTTGCTCTCGCGCCTTCTTTAATTTTACTTATGTCCGTTTCATCTATCAGCACTTTCACGATAAGTTTATCCGACACCTCAAGAATAGTCGTATTTGCGTCAACTTTCTCGCCGGGTTCTATATCCCTCAAAGTTACGAGACCCGCAATCGGCGTCAGAATCGGTATTTGCTGGTAAGCGGCTTCCGCTATTTTGAACTCGTTCTCCGCGTCGGATATTTCGGATTGGCTGCCTTTCCTCTCGGCCTTTTCCAAATTCATCAGCGCCGCATCTATCAGGTTTATCCTGTCTTCGCTCGATATCATTGCAACCCGCTGACCTTTTTTTACCTTATCGCCTTCCTGGACGAAAATCTCATCAACCTGTCCCCTTTTCGGAGAAGTGAGTTTTATCTGTATCCTCGGTTCGAGGACTCCCGTCGCCGAAACCGTTGATAACAAATCGCCTCTGACAACCTCGACAATTTTGAACGTTTCCTTGTCGGATGTATTTTTTTTCTTTTTTGAAACATAAAAAAACACCGCTGAAACCGCTAAAACTATTAACAATATAATTACATATTTTTTCATTCCGCCCCCCCGGATAAAGTTTTCCCTATGGCATTTTCCAATTCCGCTATTGCAATTTCATAAGCGTATTTGGCTTCTATGAGTTCGGATTCTGCGCTGCTTAACCTGTCCTCGATATCTTCAAATTCCACAAATGAAATTTTTCCCTGGCTGTATTCCAGACCTGCAAGAGTAAAGCGTTCTTTCGCCACTTTGAGGTTGTCATAACTCAGTATCTTTTTTTCTTTTGCCAGAATTATGGCCAGATGCGACTCTTTTGCCTCAATGGTTATATTGTCAATCAGGGTTTTCTTTGCTATCTCGGAACTCAAAAGATTAATTTTATTTTCGTTCAGTTTTGTATAAAGAGGGAAACCTCCGGATATCGGAAAGGACACCGAAAACACCGTGTTCCACCCGTCCCTGTCGGGAAAAAATTGACCGCCGTACCAGTTGTAGTCCGCTGAAAGAGATGCGGACGGAAGGAATTCGCTCATAGCGTTTGTTCTTTCCAATTTAACATTTTCAACGCTTAATTCCGCCCGCTTCAAATCGGGCCTGTATTCCATCGCTTTATTAATCGCTTCGTCTTCGCCGTAATCATATTCATAAGCGGTAAACTGTTCTTTCAAATCCAGAGGGGTGTCAAGGGGAATTCCCATTGCCTGTTTCAGTTTCAATTTTGCTATTTCAAGATTTTTTGCCGCCAGCAACAGGTTGTTTTTTTCATTGGCAATATAATATTTTGCCTGATTCAGATTGGTTATTTTCTCGTTTCCCACCTGGTACAGCAGTTTTATCAGTGAATAATTGTTTTCTTTCCGCTTAACGGCGTCTTCCGCCGTTTTAACCATACTCATATTTTTCAATACCTGGTAATATTTCTTTTTGATTTCCACAATGAGGTCGTTCTGTGCTTCCAGATAATTACACTCCGCAATTTCGTAATTATTTACGGCTTTCTTTATGGCGGCCGTGTTTCTGCCGCTGCTCGCCAAGGATTGAGTCAGTTTAAAACCGCTTGAATAATTGCCGGCCCTGTTTTTATCGCCGTTATCATAATCATAACTTAATTTGTTGGAATAATTCATGTTAAAATCAAGCTGGGGAAATACATCATACCGCGCGGATTTCAACTGAATTGATTTCATCCTCTTTCCCAATCTCAATTCTTCCAACTGTCTGTTATTCTTTTTTGCCGTATCTATGCACCGGTCAAGGGTTATTTCTTCGCTCGCAAAAACGCCGGAAACAATAACGAAAAAAAGGAAAAGGGGACGTCGGACATTTTTTTTCATTCTACATTTTCTCCAATAAAAACCATCTGTATATTTGACGCATCGTTTCACACAAAAGTTACAGAGCAGTGTAGGAGGGTCTTTCTAGTCCCGATGTCTGTCTGGGTCTGCCCTCCCGACTTTGTCGGGACGAACTCCGCGAAGCGTATCGGGGTTGGGAAACCCCGCGGACAAGAACTGCTTCCGACGGCGGAGAAGGTGAAAAGCGCGGGCGAACCTGTGAGATTCGTCCCTGATATACATAAGGAGCCGGAGCGCCGGAGAATCCCTAAAAAGTTTCACGGGAGCGCCTTTTTCCCTGTATATCAGTTCTTCTCTTTTCGCAAGACCGAGCGCCTCAATGTCCCGACCCATTTCCGAAAGCGCGCCGGCGACGGAGGACACCTGCCCCGCCCCGCCGTCAACAAGGATGAGGTCGGCTGAATAATCCTTATACCTCCTGCGTACGACTTCCCTGAGCATAGCGCAGTCGTCTATTCCTTTGAACCTGACGGAATATTTTCTGTAGCCGCTCTTGTCGGGACGGCCGTTTTTGAACCGCACCGCCGAAGCGGCGGGAAAAGAGCCCTGTGTGTGCGAGATGTCCAGACCGTCTATGACGAGCGGCTTTTTTCTCAATTCCAAAATGGTTTGAAGTTCGTCCGCCGCGCGGGAAGGTTCAAAAAGATACTTTGATCCGTCGATTTCCGCAACACCGACGCCGCGGGCTATATTTTCAAACGCTTCTATTGAGTTTTTGAGCCGCAGGGCTCTTTCATAATTATGTTTTGCGGCGGCGTTTTTCATATCGGCGCGCAGTTTTTTTAAGACCGACGCTCTTCCGCCTTGAAGAAATGAAACTGCGTTTTTCACCCTGCCCCTGTACTCGCCCACGGATATCCTGCCGCAGCAGGGCGCGGAGCATTTTTCTATTTCAAAATACAGGCATCTTTCGGGCTGGCCCGTTTTTTTTATTCCTGAATACTGCTGCCTCGTGCAGAGAGGAAGGCCGAAAATTCTTTTGATGTTTCTCATTGAAATCCGCAGCGCCCCGGCGTCGGGATAAGGACCGAAACAGTTAGAGGTCCTGCGCCCTCTGGAAAATTCAAGCCGCGGATACTTTTCGGTTGTTAAGGAAACATAAGGATAATTTTTGTCGTCTCTCATTATAACGTTGTATTTCGGCATAATGAGCTTTATCAGTTTCTCTTCAAGAACTTCGGCCTGATTTTCCGACGGTGTGATTATGTATTCTATTTTTTTCGCGGCGGACATCAGATGAAATGTCTTCCCGTAAACGCCGCGCCGGAAGTAGGAGGAAACTCTTTTTTTTAGATTCTTCGCCTTGCCGACATAGAGAATTTTGTCGCCCGCGCCCTTTATCAGATAGACGCCTGCGGCATCCGGCATCACGCCCGTTTTTACACAGGCAATGCTACTGCACACCCGCTATTTCTATTATCTGCGGCGAGAGCTCTTTTGCAAGTTCCGACGATGTTTTCTGCTTCGCTCTTTCAAAATTAATCTGGACTCCCGTATTCGCCTTCTGGAATGCGGCGAGCATCTTCCTTGTTTTTATCTCCGAAACTTTTATGTCTATCTGGGTTGTCACGCTTTTCAGGTTATAAACGTCGCCGTTGTCTATGATGCCGAGCCGTCCGACAATCAAAGTGTCCATTCCCTGCGATGAGAGAAAATCGTAAAAATCTTTGCTTTCAAAACTGTCAAACCCGACGCCCGAGGGAAGTTCCGCAAAGGTCCTGACGCTGATTCCCGCGGTTGTAAGTTCTTTCATAAGAGATACCTCAAAAGCGTTTTCCCTTTTGCCGCCGTCGTTCCAGATGATAAGGCAGAATTTGCTCCCTCCGAAATCGGCGGCTTTAAGTATTATTTCTATGTAAGTTTCCTTGATGCTCCCGCGCATGGAATCAATATCCGAATCGTCCATATAAGCGTTTTTGAGGGAGTCGGTAAACTGCTCTTCCGCCGGTTTAACTTCTATTTTCGCCAGACCCGCTTCAAACTTTATTTTTGAAATCGGGAATACCGCTATTCCGTCTCCGCCCGTCGTCTGGGGAGTGCTGATAACGCCTGCGCCCGACTTAAACGCCGAAACCATTTTTATTCCCGGCGCGGGCGTTTTTTTCCCGTTCCAGTTAAGAGAGAGTTTCACCGAAGGATTCTTTCCCGAAACGACAACCGGCTCAATCGCAAAACCGCTGAGCATTTTTTTAATGTTGCTTTTTAAAAGTTCATACTGCGAGGCGCCCGGCTGGTCTGCGAGCATCGTAAAAACCCTCGCCGACTCCTGATATGCGTCGGCGATTCTCCCGTCTTTCAACATTCCGTCTATTCCTCTAATCGTATCGTTCGCCAGACGTCTGTTTTCCGCCTGCTGGTCTTCAATCCTGCTCCTCTCGTTTTTTATTTCGGCGTCCGAATACATCATAAGGACATAAACGTCATAAAAACGCCTGTCGTCGTCCCTGTATTCTTCGGTGTAGACCTCCTGAATTTTATGCCCCTTGACCCGTCCGCGGCTATTTTCCTTATACTGGTCAAGCATTTTCGTCACTTCCTTGTTCTCCGAAATCTCCTTGTCTATTCTCATCTTTGAGCCCGCGACGACCCCGATTGTCGTGAGAACCTGCTTTAACGCTTCTTCAATTGCCCTTTGAAGCGCGACTCCGCTGTCTTCCTGGTTCTGTGAAATACCGACAAAATAATGATAGCCCTTTTTCTCGGGGAAAACCGAAATCCATTTCGGCTTCTTCCCCGCGGAACTCCACACCTTTTTGATTCGCGAGGCCTCGGCCGAATTAAAAACCAGCAAACCTATCAAAACAGCGCCGATTATTTTTCTCATTCTCGTTACCCCCCTCTGCTTCGCCTCTCCCCCTTTCCAAGGGGGATACTTAGAGGGGGTTGCGACCCCCTCAATACCCGCCGTACGACGCTCAATTTTTTTTAAGTTCCTCAAGCGATTTTTTGTATTGTAATAAATATTCTTCATTCTGCGAAAGACCCCATTTGTCTTTTTTTATGTCAGGGGTGAGCGCGTAGAAATTGTTCCTATAAGAAACCTGCCCGTCAGGCGAAACCGTCATTACGAGTTCCCCTACATAGCGGCCGTTCGCGCCCGCCTGCATTACGACGGGTTTTCCCGGCTTGAAAAATTTACCCTGCGTGTGCCCCGCGAATACGGCGTCTATTCCCGGCACTTTCTCAATATCGGCGATTTCTCTTTCGTTGACGTGCGCGATTACAAAAACAAATCCGCATTTTTTGCGCATTTCCGGAACAATCGATTTCAGCGCCTCAATGGGCGTCTGGGTGAACTTTATTCTTTCCTTTATCTTCTTCGGATAAAATACAAAACAGGACTCGGATGTCACGCCTGTAATTCCTATCTTAATCCCGTTAATTTCCTTAATTACATACGGTTTGCCGATGATGAAACACGTCTCTCCGTCGCATACCTGCATATTTGCGCTCACGATAGGAAGAGAATGTTTTTGCAGAATACCCATAAGAAAATCTTTGCCTGTCTTGAATTCCTGGTCTCCTATAACGATGGCGTCGTAATCAAGTTTTTCCATAATCACAGCTGTAAACTTATTTTTAATGGATTCGTCGTTCGCCGAGAAAAAATCGCCGGCGCTCACTCTTATATCCGAGAGAAGAATTTTTTCAAAGAAAGTGAGCCGCCTTACAAGCCCGCCATAGGGATTCATCGGGCAGTCGCACGACTCAATAACGCCATTGGCGCTGTTTGTGTAAATTATTCTGAGCGTCTTTTCGGGAGGAGCCGGGGAAGCGTTCGCCATTTCTATCGCTTTGGGAAGCTCCTCCGCCATATCGGCGTGATAACCCTTGAAAATCTCCGCCACATTGCCGTATTTATCAACCACGATTGTTCTCGGAATGTTTTTGAGCGACCCCGTCACCACATCGCACGCTTTTGCAAGTTCCGTGGTTTCGTCAAAAATAACGGGAAA
>PEXM01000075.1 GCA_002779055.1 Elusimicrobia bacterium CG08_land_8_20_14_0_20_44_26 | reverse complement strand
GGAAAGGTTGGCCTGCTTATTCTTTTGGGAACTCTATCAGTACCCCACTCAAGATATTTTATTTTTTCAATCGCGTATTTTTGTGTCCATTTAGCTTCTATATATGGCTTACTATGAATTTTATCTTTTGCTTCGGAAATTAAATCAATTTTTTGAAATTCCGCTTTATATTGTTTTTCATCTGCATTCAAAACCATTCCCTTGCTCACATAACAAATCTCACTCCAAGTTAAGGTGTTTGATAAATCCCCTATAGTTTTGTTTTCACTGTCCAACTTAAATGTATTCTTACCCATCTCCGATTGTCTTTTTGAACGTAAGAAGATAAAATTATTCCATTCATCAATATGTTTAATTCGTAGCGGAATATGATTTGGATTTATCTCTTTTTCGTATTCAATGAGGATGTTTCTAACTGCCGCTTCAAATATTTTTAATTCTGAACAAAAATTAATTCTGTTTATTTTTGCATTTTCTAAAAAATATTTGTGAGATTTTTCGGCATATTTGGAAGTCATATAAGCATCCGGAATAATAAATTCTAAAACAGCATTTTTCCTTAAAATCTGGAAACCCCGTTCTATAAAGGCGACATATAAATCCCATTTTTCCCAAAGTGTTTCATATCTTTTACATTTTTTTATACATTCCCGCTGCAGTTTTATACTTGGGCTATCGGCACGCACATACGGGGGATTGGCGATGACGATATCAAAACCGCCTTTTTCGCGGAACACTTCTTCAAAATTCAGTTTCCATAAAAAGTAGGGCTTGATATTTTCTTTTCTCAATTTCTTAAGCTTGTCTAACTCTTTTGTCTTGTTCTGTTCCTTTAATGTTGCCTCTATTAAGTCCCATTCAATATTTTCTATCTGCTCTTTTAATCTTTTCTTATCGTCTCTCTGGTATGCCTCAAAAAACTCTTTATGCAATGCCCTCAACTGCTCCGCTTTTTTGCGGGCCTGGTTTATGCCGTCAAAAGATATGTCCAAATTAAAATCCTCGCCGCTATTTTGAATTTTTTCTATCGCTTTTCTAACCTCATTACATTTTGAATATAGGTTTTTTTTAGATGCGGATTTAATGCTTGTTAAACCTCCAGCAGAAAGTTGCTTAAGTTCTGACTCGAAGTTATTTAGTTGTTTTAATAACTGATTTTTTTTATCTTCTATATTCTGAACCGGCTCTATCATTCTCTCGTCAAAGAGTTTTACGCCCTCGTATTCTTCAAGCAGGCTGTTGCCCTGCATTATCTTATAATTCAAATTAGGCAGCGGCTGAATGGTTTTGTACTCTTCTTCGTCCACCACAAGCGAAAGCCAGAGACGAAGTTTTGCGATTTCCACCGCCCCGGGGTCAATATCAACCCCGTAAAGGCAGTTCTGTATGGCGTGCCGCTTTAGTTTATAAACGAGTTCAACCCGTTCCTGAACTCTCTGCCCCGCAGATATTTTCTCAAACACGGGCGCCAATGCCCGCCGGGCCTTAACAATCTCATTCATCATTCCGACAAGAAAAGCTCCTGATCCTACGGCAGGATCGCAGACGCGTATTTTTTCTAACGCATTATCTAACGCTTTAGCATTTTCACGAACCGATTGCGGAATTTTTGTTTTAATTTTAGTGCCTTTCTGCAACCCCGTATTTATTTTATTCTCTCTCGCCAGAACGGCGTATTCGTTTTCAATAATCGCCTCACCTTTACGCACAAGCAATTCAAGATCTTCCCGATGAACGGCTCCCGAAAGTTCGTTATCCAGATAATTGATTAAACTTTCCTGACACATATAATGAACGATCTCACGAGGTGTGTAAAAACTGCCTTTTGATTTTCTCTCTTTTGACTCAAGAAGATTTTCAAAAACCTTACCGAGCATCTCAGGGTCAACGGCAACGTCTTTTTCCAGAGGTTCGTCTTCTTTTACGGTGAAATTATATCTGTCAAAAACGTCTAAAATCCCCGTGCCCTTATCTTCTTCTTTTGTTTTTTCGGAATTGGAAAATATTTCATTCGGGATTATTATATCCGTGTGCACCCAGTCATAATCGTTAATCGGGTCAAAGAGGCCTCCGTTCAAAAAGGGAATTTTACAGTTAAAAAGCTGATAAAAATCATCATCCCGTTTTTTTGATAATGCTTCATAAAACAACGGCTCCAAAATATCATTAAAAAAATTCCCGTATTTTTTTATTTCTCCGCTGAATAATCGTCTGAGAAAATTTTTATGGCCGGTTCCCCATTTAGCGTCCCTTTCAACACCGAACCATCCTTTTTTCTGAAGAAAATACAAAAACACAATCTGACCGAGCGTCTTTTTCGCGAAATCGTCAATAATAACTCCCTGCGCGGCGAAGTTTTCTCTTATTTTTTCATCTTTTGCGGCGATATCTTCCAAAGATTTTTTTAAATTCCCGAATAATTCATGATACTGCCGGAAAAATTCTTTAGTTACTCTTTCAATGCTGAAGGCGTTTTCAATTTCAGCCAGAGACGGGTCGGCGTCTTTGCAGAGAATATCTAAAAGCTGGCTCTGCGCCGTATGACTGCTTTCGTTTGAACCCACTATAAATGAATAGCGCTTAGCCGCTGTAAATTTTTCAACGCCTTTTAATTTGCCCGACGTTGTTTGTCCCAGTTCATATTCCATCTTTATGAATGAAAAGCGCCAATCATTTTCATCGGGAGAAATAAAAGCCGTTAAAGCCGCATTTTTCTGATTTCCTCCCCGGCTTCCGTCCAGATAACGGGCGATGTAATTTCTCTGCATTGTCCGCGCCCTTTCAAGAGAAGTTCCCTTTTTGAGCCAGACCGCAAGAATATCTATCGTATTTCCCTGCGGGTCTTTGTATTTGCCGACGCGCTTCATCAATCTTATATGAGATTTAAAAGCGTCGGGAATGCGGCTACCCGCCTGTATTGTTGTTGGGGTCGCCTCAATATGCTTCAGCAGATTATTACTGAAGCCCGAATATTTTTCATAATCAAAAGGATTCTCAAAAATATCCCTGATGATTCTTATTCCCTGCTCTTTATCCATTAAAATTTTTCATTGTTATGCGAGTCCAAAAAATGTGTTTAATTAACCTTGTTCCCATTCTTTTATCATTTCTCTCGCCTTTTCGGTCAGTGCATATTTTCCTGTCTTACGGGCTCCTTTGAAGAAAATGAGGTCGTTACTTTTCAAAAAATCAATATCCTTCTCTATGGTTCTCGTCGCCACGCCAAATCTTACGGAAAGTTCTGATATACTAAGCGGCTCATCCGCATACAAAACCAGCAAAATATAAACAAGTCTTTTCTGCTTTTCGCCTTTTATTCCGAACTTTATTCCGAACTTTATTCCGAACTTTACACCGAACTTTGCACCGAACTTTGCACCGAACTTTTCGGCCGGCCTCTTGAATTGTATCGTGTAAAAACTATTGATTAAAAACTGCGGCGCCGGAAGATTAGCATCCGATAACGCTTTTTTTATTCTATTAATTCCCGAACCCGCCTTTTCAACTTCGCCTATTCTATGAAAAAGTTCCGCAATATTCTTATTTCTGTGAACGCTCTTTTTCCCCAGATCATCCGGTTCCATCCCCGGCGGTAAACCGCCCGGATCAGATATTTCCACGCGGTCAGCGTATATCTCTACCGTTATCCATGCGCCGTCAAAATGATAATCTCTGTGTATAACCGCGTTAAGCACCGCTTCCCGCAACGCTTCTTTGGGGATTTCTAAAAATTCCTTTCTTTTAAGTTCTTTAATCTCATATCTTAAAGGCAAATGACTCTCTAAAAAAATCATAGCCTGCTTCACATCCTCCATAACGTTGGCTTTCAATTCTTTTCTATCCAGAATATTCACTTTATCCACACCCGCCAAAAGCATGCAATCCACAACAGCATGCTTTAGAAATCGCGCCGGTTCTCTGGCAAAAAATAAAACCCCTGTATTATTAAATTTCAGTTCCTGCCCATAGCGCTTTGCAACATCAATATTTATCAGAAGATTTTCAACCGTCATTTCCGCCGATGATATCCCCGCGACGTCCAGAAAATAACGAAATGCCTCTTTATCAAAATCACCGGGATATAAAAATCCTTCGCAAATCTTTTCGTCCCACTTAACCTGCCCGGCCGAATAGAGAAATTCAATAATTTCATCTCTGGTCATCTTCTGCGCGCTTGCGCCGCTGCGTAAATAAAATCCGGAAGAACATGCAAATGGCTTATCTTCGCCGCCGCCCACCTCAGCAATAAGAATATTCTTTCCGTCTTTTTTATACGGTATAATCTTTACCGGCACAGCGGGATCACAATTTCTGGCTATGCTTTCTAATCTTGAAATCTGATTATTAATATCGGCTACGCCGACCACAACACCGTTATCATTGACTCCGATTATGACGCGTCCGCCGCCGGAATTAGCAAATGCCACAAGTTCGTGGTCAATTGATTTTGAAATAGATCTTTTAAACTCCACGAACTGACCTTCGGGCTGAGATAAAATGAAATCTATGTTTTTCATTTTTCTATTAGATATTCGGATAATATGACTTCTCTGATTCCGGAAGTATCGGCAGATTCTTCCGCGAAATGGCTTTCAAGCAGTTTTTCGGAAATATTTTTCTGAAGAACGGCTATAATCTTCAGCGGCGTTATATCTGATTTATTTTTATTCAATTCTATGTACACCGTTTTTGCCGTTTGTTTGGGAAGCCCTCCTTCCTCAAGCCGCTTTATCACTTTCAGAAGATAACTCTCCTGGTCATCGGTATATTTCCTGTAATCCTTGATAGCTTTCAGAATACCAAGTATCCGTGTCACGCTGTCTCTGCCTCCCTTACCTTTCGTTTGAGGAGCGTCTTCACTTGTTGCATATTCAAATTCCGCTTTGTTTTTATCTAAAAGTTTATAGAAATCACTACCCAATTTTTCCTTTTTCATATCAGCTTTAACTTCCATAATTCCGGCGGAAGTGACGAAATCCAGTTCTTCCGGAGATTTGGTTTTGCCGGTCATATAAAATTTATGGAGCTTGCCTTTTTTAAAATAAGTGAGAAGCCGCCCCCCGCTGTCTTTATATTTTCTCGCCGTTCGCGCTTTTTTAGGAATTCTCTTAATCCTGTCAAACATATCAGGATTGGTATCTCTCAAATCCTTGATGCAATTAAGATATTTCAATTCACTGTTTTCAGCTCCTTCATCGCCGGTAATTGTTTTTACGGACATTAACCTGTCAAAAAGTTCATGCGAACCGACGGGCTCCCCTTCTGTTAAAAGTAACGCGTCGGCGCCGAGCATTGTTATAAACGTATGAATTTTTGCTTCTGCCGCCTCTTTAAGTTTAATTTCCGTGTTTGCCTGAACCGTTGGAAAAAAATTGTATGTATGCACCTTATCAAACTTTGTATCTATCCTGTTGATACGACCCACTCTCTGCATGAGCCGTGTAGGATTCCACGGGATATCGTAATTTATAACCGTGTTTGCCTGATGAAGATTAACTCCTTCGGACAGCACTTCTGTAGCGATAAGTATGTGATAATCATTTTTAGGATATCTCGCGTTTGCGTCAAAATTTGATATGACTTTTTCTCTGATTTTGGCGTCTGATGCGCTTGTGTAGAGAAGCGCCTGATATTCTTTAAGGCAACTGAAAATATATTCCGCCGTTTCTTTTGATTCGGTAAAAACGATGAATTTATTTTTATTCAAGAGCGGGCTTGTTTTTATTGTCTCTTTGAGTTCCTGGATTTTCGGGTCGCGGCGAACCTCATCCCATAAAGATTTGATGTCTTTCAGCGCGGCAATGTCATTTTCAAGGTCTTCTTTAAATTTCTTCTCAAATTCGCCGGCGGGATATTTTTCCGCCTTATCTTCATCAATAAGTTTTTCCACCGCCTCATCGTTATCATTTTCAAGAAATTCATAAATTTTGTTTGAATGTTTTTTGCTGACATACACATATCCTTTCTTCAACTCATCCAGAAAACGTTCGTTGGAAACAATGAATCTATCTATACTCTTTCTAAACGCGAAGAAACTGCTTTCAAGGCGTTTTATAAGAAGTATTTTCATCAACTTGCCCATATTTGTCTGCCCAATTCTTTCCGGTTGAGATAGAGCCCCTGTATAATACAGCATCGGTTTGTATCTTGCATATTCAAGCCCCTTCGTTATTATGGATACCGTTTTATTAAATACTTTATCTTCCTGTTCGTTCAGTTTGTAATACATCGGACGGGGCGCGGTCACTTCGGGAAATTTTAAATTCTGTTTTTTCAAATCATTCGCGAAATATTTTTCAACCTCTGAACGCGTGCGCCTCACCATTAAATATTTAAGAACTTTTTCCCGGACTTCGCCCGCTATCATCCGGCTTGTTTGCAAATAATCCTCTCTGTTTTTCAGTCTGTCCAGTCCTTTTAATTTCCTAATCATTTTAGAAAAAAAACTTTCTAAATCCGGCATATTGGGAATAGTGCTTTTTCGCGAATTCTGAAATAATTTTATCTGACTTAAAATATCTTGCGGCGTATTGTTATAGGGGGTGGCAGTTACCAGAATTATCCGCTTTCCCCTGCAGATTTGAGCGAGTTTTTCGTATGTCACATTATTTTCGGACCTGAACCGATGCGCTTCATCAATAAAAATATTTTGATATTTCTCAACGCCCCTTTTAATTAAAGCGTCCAGCTTCCCCAGTGATTCATAATCAGCGTGTGTTCTAAAATCCGCAAAAACATTCTTCCATGAGCCGGGATTATTTTCATCAAGTAAAACCGGCGGCGCTATCACAAGGTTTCTGCCGTCGAGCTGAGAGGCCAGCATAGCTGATACATAAGTTTTACCTAAACCGACAACATCCGATATAAAAACACCGCCATATTCGGTAAGAATCCGCTTTGCGTTCAGCACGGCCTGGTCCTGATATTCAAATCTTTTAAAATTTACCGGACAATATTTATAGAACAAATCCTCTTGCTGATTCAACTCATCCTTAAAATATTCATATAGAAACTTCAAATAAAGTTCATGCGGCGTTATTTCGTCATTCAGCCATGTTTTGTTTTTTATTGTTTCGCTGTATTGAGCGCTTACATCAACCGCATCCGCCCATAATTCCTCAAACTTGGCTTTTGCGTAATCATAATCCGCTCTATTTTTTAATTCCACGTTAAACTCAAGATTATCCACAAGGCCGGCGCGGCTGAAGTTGCTTGAGCCCGTTATAACTCTGCCTTTATCTCTGTCATCTTCTCTGAAGGACATTATGTAAACTTTCGCGTGAATATCTTTTGAAGGGTACGCTTTTATTTCAAGTTTCCCAGATTTAAGCCACTCAATAAATTTGTGAACGCCATCTTCCGTTATTTGGCTGGCTTCAGAATTTTCCATTTCGGATTCCACCGCGCCTGAAAACTTTTCCTTCACTTCCGCATGTGAGAATTGAAGCGCCTGCTGTTTCTGGGTTTCTACAAGTCTCACGGTTTCAGCATCAGTGCCTATGCCTATCAGAATTCTTATTTTTTCTGTATTCTCAAAAGATTGATAAAGTTTATAAAATCCGCTTGTGAAAAAATATCCGACAAGAACATCAAAATATTTTGTGTCTTTAATCAGAACCTTGAACCTGTCTAAAAGATTCCGCCCTTTCTCATTTGTTATAAATGTTAAATCGGAACTCATTTAAATATTATAGCAAAAATACGTAAAAATGGGATGATTCAATAGGGACGGTTCCTACTCGAACATAGTATTTGATTGGTTCTTCCGACTTTTGAGTGGGTAACTTCAAATCCCCTCACCCCAAATCCCTTCTGACTCCCCACAAATCTCCCCTGTCCCCTCTTTTTCAAAGAGGGGAATACCTTTTTCAAATGGGAGAACCGCTTTTTCAAAGGGGAGAACTTTACCTCACCCACTTATTTCCCTGAAGAACCAATCGTAATAACATATTTTCGTCAAATATTTTAACCCATTTATTGCAGTAGAACGCATTTATTGTCGGTCTATATTGCACAAAATTGTAGTTGCCCGATTCATCGGGCTATGCTCAATAAATTGAGCAACTACATTTTGCTTCAATTTCCGCTTATGGCAAAATTTCAGTGAATAAACATGCAGTCGCCGAAAGAAAAAAATCTCCATTTTCTTTTTACGGCTTCCCTATAAGAAGAAAGAAGAAATTTTCTGCCGGCGAAAGCGCTTGTGAGGACGAGAAGGCTGGATGAGGGCGTGTGAAAGTTTGTTATGAGAGCATCGGCGATTTTGAATTTGTAAGGAGGATATATGTATTTGTCCGTA
>PEXM01000020.1 GCA_002779055.1 Elusimicrobia bacterium CG08_land_8_20_14_0_20_44_26 | reverse complement strand
AGTTCTATTCTCCACCGGACATACTTGTTGGAATCAATATCGGTTATATCGCTCTGCCACTGCGACCAGTTAGAATTATCCGCCGAAAAACTGAAAGAATAGTTTATTGTCCCTGAATTCAGCGTCTCCGAAGCGGAATAAGAAAGATATTTTGCGTAATTCCCACCCGTGTCATAACCCTTTGACCTTCCCTGAGCATAGGTCCGATAAAAGGTTCTGAATTGAAAATCCGGCGTGCCGGAAAGAACTCCGCCGCAGGAAGAAGGAAAACCAGTTGCCCCTCCCGAATAACACGCCGAGGTCAATTTTACATACGCGTTTTCAAAAGGAATCTCTATGTTGAAAACGGCGGCCCGCTCCGAACAGACAACGGAAACCCTGTAATAAACGCCTGTTGAGACGGCAACCGGCGCAATGTCTGACCACGACCAGCCCGCCGTATCCGGAACTGTTGCGGTGGCAAGGCAAACCCCCTCATCGTTCCATATATGAACGACGGAATTGGCGATTCCCTGATTTGCGAAATATCTGCCGAGAGAAATTATCTCCCCCGGCTCTTTTACAAAAAACCGCCAGCCGAACTCAGCAGAGGTGGCGAGCGTTATGGTGGATGAGTCGCCGTCAAAAATGCTTGATGTATATCTCGGAAGTTTCAGGACACCGGCCGAAGTATCCCACTCGGCATTTGTTCCCGCCGCGTCTTTATATGTATCTGCGCTGAAATCCTCGCTGACGGTGACCGAATGCAAATTTGACGTTAAATTGAATGCGATAAATAAAAGCGCGATTGTTTTTTTCATTTTCTTTCTCCGATATTTTATATTATATCCCATCAATGTTCAATTACCTGTTACAACCCTGGTTCTCCCCTTTGAAAAAGGTATTCCCCTCTTTGAAAAAGAGGGGCCAGGGGAGATTTGTCCGGAGTCAGAGGGGATTTTTCGGGACACCGAAAATTTGACAGAACAATTCAAATAAAGTTATCATTATACTTCGGGCCCGTAGCTCAATAGGTAGAGCACTGCCCTTTTAAGGCAGGTGTCGATGGTTCGATTCCATCCGGGCTCAAAAAAATTAAAAATCGGGGAGCGAAAAACTCCGGTTATAAAAATTTTAGCCCCTATGGACTAACGGTTAGGTCACCACTCTTTCAAGGTGGCAGTGGCGGTTCGATTCCGCCTGGGGGCACCAAAACTTTTTATCTGTTTAAAAGTTCCTTGCAAGTAAGGGAGATGCACGATGGAAATAGCAAAAAAACTTGCGGAGCGGGGAGTGTGCATTTGAGTGCTTTCTGCCAAAAGATGAACAAGGCGGAATCAACGTCACACATACTGAGCAAAAAAAATTTATAAAAAACGCCACGCGCCTGTGGAAAAATAAAAGAAAATACTAAAATGGTTTCATCCGGCGCCGTCGCCGCTTTTTCGGCGGTTAAATATGTTGAAAAAATAAAAGGGATATCGTATGAATAATTTTTCGGGTAGTGGAAAAAACGGTTTGTTTTTGAGAGTTAAAACAGAAATGCTTCGTCACGCTCCCTTTACTGCCGGCGGCGCGGTTTCAGGAATTATTTTAATGTTTATTTTCAGTAAAATAAGTTCGGGCTCGGCCTTGAATATTTTTTATGTGCTTCATCCTGGTCATGTTTTTTTGAGCGCCCTTGTCACTGCATCTATGTATGAGCTACACAAGCGCGGAAAGTTAAAGGAGAAATATCCATTATTTTGGCTTCTGGCAATAGGATACATTGGTTCCGTCGGTATTGCCACAATAAGCGATTCTCTTATTCCATACATAGGCGAGTGGTTGTTAGGGCTCCCAAACAAGGGCACACACCTGGGTTTTATAGAGGAGTGGTATATTGTTAATCCTTTGGCGGTTATCGGAATAGCCGTTGCGTATTTCTTTCCTTCGACGAAGTTTCCCCACGCGGCGCATATTCTTTTAAGCACATGGGCTTCGCTTTTTCACATACTTAGCGCCGGAGTAATCACGGGAGTTGGCTCTTGTGTTGTTGTTGTATTTCTTTTTATAGCCGTGTGGTTTCCCTGCTGCTTCAGCGATATTATATTCCCTCTTTTGTTTGTGGAAAAAGGGGACGTCCTACATTTTCACTAACCCAAAAATGGGGACGGTTCTTCAAACTAAAGCCCTGGCCTTATAATTCAACACACTCGCTAAAGTGAGCGGCTCAAGATCCTCTATATCCACTGAACTCCATGCATCCATCATGTAACGCTCAATATAGGCATAGGGCAAATATCCAAAGCCCTTATTTCCCCATTTCTGAGACCAGGAATTTTTAAACTTGATAACTTTCTTTTTATTGTCGTATCCTACTGCGCAAATTGCATGGCCGCCCAGGGCAATTTCGCTTTTCTTAGGCAAAGGCACGATTCCGGTTTTTGTTTTAAGTATTCCTTTAAAAACCTGGATTCCTAAAACCGCCGGTCCTTTTGTTGCCAGGCTCATACGCAATTCCTCTAAATTAAGTATGCGCGCATAAGTCATAATGCAAAACTTTTTCGCATTACTAAAAGCGCCTCGTTTAGGTTTATTTTTCTGATGTGGTTGATACGGCCAGAATTTTTCCTGGCAGACGCCTTTGGCATTAAGCACCCACATGGCTGCCCGGATAGTGGTACCTTTTGCTCCCGGCGCGCCATCAATCTTTTTACATTCGCTATAAACAAACCGCGGGGAAAGTTCCACCAACTTTTTGTAATCCAAAATCTCCTGATATTCCTTCATCCCCGAAGCAACCGCAAAGCCAACACAGGTTTCTTCATCTCCTTGGTATCTTACCGGCGACATTTTTGAGGTATAGTCAACTTTTTTAGGAAGCTTTACAATCGGCAGATACGCCCGCATTAAATAATCTCTCTCATCAAACTTATCTTTAATGCATCCAAATTTAGACATTTACTTTCCCTCCTGCCTACCGGCAGGCAAGTTTTCTCCCCACTTGGCAGTTTCATTCACCAAAGAATTCCACGCAAATCCAAAACCAAAAGCGGTACAGAATAATTTAACCAGACCTTCTGCTCCCTGCCCTGTTTGTGTAATCTCAAACTTTGGAAAAATCAACAATGTGGTAATCAAACCTAAAATAAATGCAGCCAATGCCGATAACCAATATCCATTTTTGAATTCCTTGATTTTGCCCTGCTTTAGCTTTCTCAAATACGGCGCTAACGTTCTAGCCAAAACCCCAAACAAGATTCCTAAAAGTTTTAAGGCAAGTTCCATAATTTAGGCCTCCTTAGTCAAAAGAGCCATTCAAAAATTATCGGGTTAGCCAATCTTCATGACCGAGTTTTAAGACACAATAGGGGAATGTCCAAATTAAATGGTATTCTGACAAATGTTCCTATCGCCGCTATTGCTAATAAATAAAAGAATACCCCGCTTGCGCCCATAAAACTTCCTTTACTAAAATACCCATACTCTCAAAAGTATTGACGCTTTAGTGCTTTATCCTGCATTATTTCATACTCTGGTAGTACGCAACCTTTAGGTTGCGTAAATTTGCATCGCTATTTCGCAGGATAAAGCCTGCGCCTACCAAAAACACTTTTACCAGAAATTTTCTCATTATGAATAATGCAGGTTAAATGCCCGCATTCCTAATTTTCTTATTATTTTCAAAAATATCCTTCAAAATTTTTCTGTGACTGGCAAAAGTTATATACGGCACATCTTTATATTCAGCAAATTTTGCATCGCTGATTTCCTTATTGAGTTTCAATTCTTCGGTTAAGGCCCTTACCTCATAGCTCACAACAAGCAGAGAACCGTGAATTCTGCTGCTAAAATTATATATGCCCAAAAGACGGATTATCTCCCCCTTTATGCCGGTTTCTTCCTGAAGCTCTCTGATGCAGGTATCCGCGGGATGCTCATTATATTCAACAAAACCGCCGGGAAGCGACCACCGACCGGCAGCCGGCTCAAAGGCTCTTTTTATAATAAGCACTTCCCTGCGCGCGTTAAGCGCCGCGGCCACAGCCACGGGAACAGGATTCCGATAATTTATCCATCCGCAGCTGGCGCAAACAAGACGAGCGGCTTCGTCTATGTTTTTAACTTCCAAAGAGGCCCGGCATATGGGACAAAATTTAAAAACGGTTTTTTTATCAATCATAATTTCTCTCCCCGAATATCTTTGTTCCTATCCTCACAAGGTTAGCTCCTTCTTCCACAGCCGCAACATAAGAAGATGTCATCCCCATAGAAAGATATTTCATGTCCACACCTTCTAAACCCTGCTTTTTTATTTTCTCAAACAACTCTTTCATCTTTTTGAAATAAGGCCTCATTTTTTCGCCGGATGCGGTGCGGGGACCCATCGTCATAAGGCCCTCCACCCTTATATTTTTATACACTTTCAGAGACCTTACAAAATCCGCAGCGTCGTCAAAATGCACCCCTGTTTTTGCACTTTCTTCCGCAATATTTATTTCCACCAGCACCGGCATAACTTTCCCCATCGCGGCGCATCTTTTATCTATCTCTTTCGCCAGACGCATTGAATCCAGCGTCTCAATCATGTCAATCTTGTCAACGATCTGCCTGACCTTGTTCGTCTGAAGATGCCCTATAAAATGCCACAAGATGGGCTCTTTTACAGAATAGTAAACCCTGAGAAGATCCTGAACATAATTTTCTCCCATAATCCTGACACCGGCCTTTGCCGCCTCTGATATTTCGGAAGCATCCCTCGCCTTGACCGCAGCGACAAGTTCAACCCCGGCAGGAAGCTGCGCAAACAAAGCTTTTACATTATCTTTTATCATATTTTGTAGGAACTCAGTAAAGCAGACTCATATTTGTTTTGTAAAGCCCCTTTGTCCCCTTTTGTGTCGTTTATTTTTTTTATTTGCTCCCGGTTAAAAGTTTTTTTAAAGGTCTCATTACCGTATAAACGGCTCCCGCCATCGTGGTCTGTATGTCAAAGGATTCGTAATAATCGCTGCCCGCCCAGACAACTTCGCCCGTTTTTACGTCTATGAGACGTGCCGTAACCGCGACTTTCGCATTATAAAAAGCCGTATCGTATTTTATTTTCCCGTCGCCGCTCGTGTAGTAAATTCTCTCCTCTTTCTCGGGAAGGTACCGGTAGACGCTTCCGTCAATGATTGCGTCCGCTCCGGCAAGGCCGCCGATTTCGGCGTACATCCGGGCGCTGCGGGGTGAGCCCTGTTCAATAAGCCGGTCAAAAACATTCGCGTCAACGACGGAAAAACCGTTTTCTATAAGATATTTTGACACCGTGTCTCTCGCCGCTCCGCCGGCTGATTCGTATTCCTGGGAACTCTCAAACTTCGCCACGGCGATATTTCTTATTGCGTTATAGTCGTAGTCCTTTTTATAGGACAGTTTCCCTGCACAGCCGTAAAGAGTCAAAATAAAAAAAGCGGACAGAAATATTCTTCTCATTTCTTTTCCTCCTTTTCTATTTTTTCGTCCACAACTTCAATGTGTTTCAATATATCTTTTCTTTTCTCTTTGTCTTTTTCCACTTTATAGGCCTCTTTAAAATAATCCCTGGCTTTCGCTAAACTGCCTGTTTCTTCAAAAATCACGCCGAGCAAATAAAGAGGCAGAGAAAGTTTCGGATTGAGTATGTGCGCTTTTGAGAGATTTCCCGCCGCTTCGTTATAATTTCTCTGGTTGACGGCGCAAATACCTATCGTAAGGTAAATGCTTGCGTCATTGTTGTTTTCAGTGAGACTCGCCTCGGCGATCTTTTTCGCCTCCGTCCATTTTTCTTCCTTCATCAGTTCCTGGATCTGCGAAGCGTCCAAAACAAATGCAAAAACCGCGAACGCAGCCGCAATAATACCACACATTCCAAATTTTATAACTTTCACATTCCCCTCCCCCGACAAAATTCCCCTCAATAGTTATTATTATATCATATTCTACCATAATCTCGTAGGGCAAGGCGTAGGGGCAAGGCTCGTAGATAGCTCGTAGGGCACGGTCATGCCAGAGGCAGATCCGCCTAAGGCGTGACTTTAGCCGTGCTTTATAGAGACGACCTTAAAAGGTCGCGCTACAATGCGCAAATATTTAAGACACTTCATATAAATTGGGAGATAAAAAAAGGGCAAGGTTGCGAAGCAACCGCAGAGTCGCGGACTTCGGGTGATACAAATTTTATGATTTCCACAAGCCGTGAAGATTGCAGTATTCTCTTGCCTCAATTTTTTCTGCTTTTATTTCAAACTCTGCTTCTGGTTTATCCCCGGAGAACTTTCTATAAACTCTGCCATCGGCGATTATCTCTATCCATTCAATATAGTGTTTTTCTTCCATCGGATGAGGCACAGAACCGACTTTTATTTTTATTCCTGTTTCTGTTTTTTCAATAACGGGCACATGTTTCTCTCTCCCGACATCTTCCATTTTTTCTTTAAGCAATTCCATCGGTTGTCCGCAACAGACAAGTTGCCCTGCACCCGCATGCAAAACTTCAACTATATTGCCACAAACATTACACTTATAAATTTGTTTTTGAACTGTCATATCTTTTCACCTCTTCAAATTTTTAACATTCCTCACATTTAATCTGATAAAAACTTCTTTCGTGGTCGCAAGATTGTCTTTTTCACAGTTTTTATATCCCTTCATTATTATGTTTTTTCAATATTTCATCCGCTAATTTATCCAATAATTTAAAGTCATCTTCTTTTGGATAACCTTTTATCATAACCGGCTCAATTAGTTCCACTTTTAAATTTGTAATCATACTTTTAATTATATCCAACATTCTACCGCCCCAACTGTAAGAGCCGATAACTGATGCATATTTTAATTTCGGTCTTAACGCATTTGCAAGATAAACAGCATAAAGAACTTGCGGATGCGGCCCTGTTAAAACTGTAGGTGAACCAATAACTATGGTTGATGCGTCTACAAGTGACATTGCAAGTTCGCCAATATCTGTCTTTGCTAAATTAAAAGGTTTTACAGTTATATTTCTTTTTATTAATGCAGATATAAAATAGTCAACCATTTTTCTTGTTGAATTGTGCATTGATACAAATGGTAAAATAACCTCATTCTTTACATTATCAGAAGTCCAATCCTTATAGGCATTCATAATAAACTCAGATTTATTGTAAACAGGGCCATGGCTTGGTGCAATTATTTCAATTTCATAATTATTTAATTTTTCTATGTGCTTTTTTATATTTGTCCTGAACGGCATCATAATCTCGGCATAATATCTTTTTGCTGACTGATAGATTTTGCATTCATCGGTTACATACAACTCACTTGTTGCCAAGTGCGAACCAAATAAATCGCAGGGAAATAAAATTTTATCTTCTCTTAAATATGTAAGCATTGTCTCTGGCCAGTGAACCCAGGGAGCAATTATAAATTCAAGTGTCTTATCTCCCAGTGATAAAGTTTCGCCATTCTGTATGGTTATAAATTTATCTTCAGGAATTAAAAGCAGGTCCATTAGTATATCTTTACATTTTGGATTTGTTACAACTTTCGCATCCGGATAGGCACTGAGAATTTTTGGGAGCCCGCCTGAATGGTCTTGTTCGGCATGATTCGAAATAACATAGTTAATTTTATTTATATTCGATTTTTTAAGATTATCTACAAGTTCATCTTCTTTTATTGGGTCGACCGTATCAATTAAGGCAATCTTTTCACTTCCTTTAATAAGATAGGAATTATAACTTGTCCCGTCGGGAAGTGGAATTAATTCATCAAATAATCTTCTGTCCCAATCTATTGTGCCTACGGCAAAAATATTAGGTTTTATTTCCATGATAGGCATTTCACTCCTCCTTTTCAAATAATGATTTATCTGCACCGCACACAGGACAAACCCAATCATCAGGCAATTCTTCAAATGGTGTCCCTGGTTTTATACCACTTTCAGGGTCTCCTTTTTCCGGGTCGTAAATATAATTACAGACAGTACATTTGTATTTTTTCATTTTTACTTTTCCTCCTTTTCTATATAATGCGGCGCATTTTTGGAGACACCGCCTCCTTTTATTTCATGATAATAAGAATAGGTCATAGGTTCTCCTATATTTAAGATGTCTGACTCAATCACTTCACCTATAAAAATAGTGTGAGTCCCTTCAGAAACAAAATTTATAACTTTGCATTCTATAAAAACAAGAGAATTTTTAAGATACGGTAGCCCGTTTTTCGTTAATTTATATTCTATATTTTCAAACTTATTTATTTCTTTTCCTGATTTAAATCCAAACTGCCCGATTAATTTCAACGGAAAATCGGTAGGTAGAATAGATATACAGAATAACTTGCTTTCTTCAATAAAACTGTGAGTTAAATTATTTTTATTAATAGAGATGGCAATTTTAGCAGGTGTTGAGGTTATTTGGAAAACTGAGTTAGCAACCTGTCCGTTAATCTTATCATTTTTTTTGGAACTCACGATATACATACCATAACTAATCTTTTCTAATGTCTTGAAATTCATTTAATTCCCCCTTTCGTTTAGTTAGGTTTCATCCTTTTATATTTTATCATTTTGCGCCAGAAGTCCACAATTTCATATAACGGATGGCGCGCAGGCGACTGTTTGCCATCTGAGGTTTCGGTCATATAAATTTATCTCCTAATTTTTCTTCCATAAAAATGTCGGCAACTGTGATAAAACAGGATGTAGTGCGACATAGAATCGCCTAAATGTCTCATTATCTCCATCAAACATAAAACAATCTATAACGGTTTTTTACTTAAAGTCCTTTATTTTCGCGCCCGCCGCGAGACCAAAATATTTTCGCAGAGCCCCGCGAATTCGCAAAGCCGCTCTGCCGTCTCCGTAAGGGTTCTTTATTTTTTTCATTTTACCAAGAACTCCGGGATTATTCAACAGAAACAGAACTTCTTTTTCTATTTTTGCGGGATTTGTCCCCGTTATTTTCACAAAACCCGCCGCGACGCCCTCAGGACGCTCCGTAAATCTACGCAAGAGCACGGCTCTTTTTTTAAGGACCGCCGCTTCCTCCTGTATGCCCCCTGAATCGGTTATTACGAAAAGGCATCTGGCAAGAAGAAACAAAAGTTCGTTATAACGGAGCGGTTTTGTAAGCACAATGTTTTCACAGCCGGAAAATATTTTGAGAGCGGGTTTTTTAACCGCCGGATTCGGGTGAACGGGGAAAACAAGACCCGGAAATCCCTTTTTGCGGAAAAGTTCTTTCAAAAGAAAAAATACGCTCTCCATCGGGGCTCCCCACGATTCTCTTCTGTGCATCGTGAAAAGAACGAAAGGCCGGGCCGCAAGCCGACGAATTCCGCGCGGCAGTAGGGCGCGCCTTTTCGCCCGCGCCAGCAAAACGGCGTCCACAATGGTATTTCCCGTCACCGTCATTAAAGGCACTTTCAGCCCTTCTTTGATAATATTTTCCGCCGCATGACTTGTGGGAGGAAAAAGAATATCCGCTAACCTATCCGTAAGAATCCTGTTCATCTCTTCGGGAAAGGGCTCTTTCCTTTCGCCCGTTCTCAACCCCGCTTCAACGTGGCAGACGGGGATGCCTCCGTAAAAAGCGGCGATGGATGCGGCAAGAGTCGTTGATGTGTCGCCGTGAACAAGGACAAGGTGCGGCTTTTCCTCCTCATAGATAACGCCGAGTTTTTTCACAGCGTTGGACATTATATCCGTAGGCGTCTGGTGCGCAAGCATTATGTTGAGATTGTAATCCGGCCGCAAACCGAAAACCTCAAGAGCTTCGTCAAGCATTTCCGTGTGTTGGCCGGTGAGGACAAGTTTAACCGTAAACGACGGGTCTTTCTTCAAGGCAAAATAAACCGGCGCCATTTTTATCGCCTCAGGCCGAGTGCCGAATGTGAGAATTATTTTACGTTTTCCCTCCTTACAAGGGCGGTGGGAGGGTGGCGTCAATCTTAATTCCTTATCAGGGTGGTGGGAGGGTAGCGTTCGTTTTCCCACGACTATTTGAGCGAGAAAACCGTAATGATTATCGCGGCAATCGCCAGAAGCAGCGTCAGATTATAGAGCAGCAGGTCTATTTCCCTCGGGGTCCAGCCGCTTTTAAGCAGACGATGGTGAATGTGGTCGGAATCCGGCTTCATTATCGGCACCTGCGCTTTTTTGCGCCTTATGATGGCGAAGAAAACATCTATCACGGGAAGAGCCACGACAATAACGGGAATTATGAGGGCAATGGTCGCAGTCAGTTTAAGCATGCCCTGAATCGCCACAATGCCGAGAAAAAAACCGAGAAGTAAACTGCCCGAATCCCCGAGAAAGACGCCCGCAGGAGGAAAATTAAAATAAAGGAAACCGAAACACGCCCCTGCTATAAGAAGGGAAAAAATCGCAAAAAACTTTCCGTCCTGAAGAAGACCGAAATTGGATTCTATCAGAACCACAATTGAAAATGTGAGCGCCGCGATGCCCGATATGCCGCTGGCGAGGCCGTCAATTCCGTCTATAAGATTGATGATGTTCGTAAAAGCCAAAAGCCAGAAAGCCGTTATTATTATTGAGGTGAAACGCGTCAATTTCACATAATGCAGAAAAGGTATCTTTATGCCGCTGATTTGGACTCCATATATGAGAACGACGAGAACCGCCACGAGCTGCGCCAGAAGTTTGACGGTCGGGGTGACCCCGCGTTTGTCGTCAGCCATGCCGGTGACGAGTATTATGGCGCTGCCGAGAAATATTCCTTTTATCGCGGACAGGTTTTCAAAAGCAAGCTTTCTGACGGCGCCTGAAAAAATATAAACCACGGCAAGAGCCGCCCAGACGCTCAGCCAGATGCCCACGCCACCCCACAGCGGAATCAGACGCGTGTGAATTTTACGGCTGTTGGGACGGTCGTAAATGTGAAAACTTTCTGCAATTCCGAGAATATACGGCTCAAAAATAAGGATAAAAATAACGGGAATCAGGAAGGAAAAAATATAAATCATTTACAATTTAATTTTATAGACGGGAAATTTTTTTGAGAGTTCCAGAACTTCCTTTTTTATTTCTTTGAGTTTCCCCTCATCTTCCGCCGCATCAAGCGCCCTTCCTATAAAATCCGCTATTTTCAGCATCTCTTTTTCCTTCATCCCGCGCGTCGTGACAGCAGGGGTGCCCAATCTTATTCCCGACGTTATGAAGGGCTTTTCAGTGTCAAAAGGTATTGAGTTCTTATTTGTCGCGATTGACACCTTTTCAAGAATCTCCTGTGCGTCTTTACCTTTTATGTTCTTTCTTCTCAGGTCAACAAGAAATAAATGGTTGTCCGTGCCGCCGGTGACGATATCAAAACCTTTTTTAATGAGTTCTTCGGCGAGTGTCTTGCTGTTTTTTACGACCTGTTTCTGGTACTGCTTAAATTCCGGCGTCAGGGCCTCTCCGAAAGCCACGGCTTTTGCCGCAATCACGTGCATCAGAGGGCCGCCCTGAATTCCCGGAAAAATATTTTTATCAACGAGCTCGGCAAATTCCTTCCTGCACATAAGAAGACCCCCCCGCGGACCTCTGAGGGTCTTGTGCGTTGTTGAGGTGACAAAATCGGAATACGGAAAAGGAGAAGGATGTATGCCTGCCGCTATGAGACCGGCAATGTGGGCGATGTCTGACATCAGATACGCGCCCACGCTGTCGCATATTTCCCTGAATTTCTTAAAATCAATAATTCTTGAATAAGCGGAAGCCCCGGCCACGATGAGTTTCGGCTTATTTTTTTTGGCAAGCTTCATCAGGGTATCATAGTCAATCCTTCCCGTTTTTCTGTCGAGCTCAATCGGCACGGTGTAGAAATATCTGCCGGAAAATGAAGTGGGATGACCGTGGGAAAGATGTCCCCCGTGAGAAAGATGCATTCCCATTATCGTATCCCCCGGACTTAAAACGGAAAAATACACGGCCATGTTCGCCTGTGTCCCCGAATGGGGCTGAACGTTCACGTGTTCGGCGTTAAAGAGTTTCTTGCATCTTTCCTGAGCGAGTTTTTCTATTTCATCGTAGAAACGACACCCGCCGTAATATCTTTTGCCGGGATAACCTTCAGCGTATTTGTTAGTGAGAGGCGAACCCTGGGCTTCCATAACCGCCCGTGAGACATAATTTTCGGAAGCAATTAGTTCCAGGTTTTCTTCCTGCCTTTTCACTTCGTTTTTAATTGATTCAAACACTTCGGAATCTTCTTTTTTCAGATGCTCAAACATATTCTTCACCTCTGCATTTTACGCGTTAACCCCTACTTCTCCCCCTTAAAAAGGGGGAGATTGAGAGGGGGTGTTTCCTCTACATTAAGTCAATTCTAATTTCCTTACGACCTTTTTTACAAGCTCTTCTATCCTTGCGAATGTTTTTCTGTATTCTGTCTCCGGCTGCCCTATGGGGTCTCGTATGTCTCCCTCTTCGTCCGCAAATTCCGTCAAAAGAAAAACCTTTGATGTATAAGTCGGAAAATTCTTTTTTAAGTAATCTAAGTGCTCCGCCTCCATTGCGAGAACAATATCCGCTTCCTTTAAAAGTTCTGCGGAAACAGGCGTTGAAACATGATTCGCGTACGGAATTTCCTCCTCGTCCATTATTGCCGCCAGCGACCCGAAAATGTTATACAACGGATTTGCCGCCATGCCTGCCGATTCGGCGTGATTTCCTCCGGTAATTTTATTAAAAATTCCTTCCGCCATTACCGAGCGGCAGGTGTTTCCCGTGCACACAAAAAGAACCTTTTTCACCCCGTTAAAGCTTGCCTTCGCGGATAATTTCAATCTCGCCCGAGGTGACGTCTATAATCGTGGAAGATACGCCTTTCAGGGGCTTTTCGTCTTTGATAACGATATCCGCCTGTTTGAGCAAATCTTTTTCTATGCCGCTAAAAACCGCAGGAGCAGGTTCACCTGATATATTGGCGGAGGTAACCGCCATAGGCCCTACAGCAGAGAGAAGTTGCAGCGCGAACTTGTGGTTCGGAACCCTCAAAGCAATGGGGCGGGCTCTGCCTGAGAGAATCAGAGTGGTCGCTCCCGGCCAGTACTCTTTCATCATCGTCCTCACCCTCTGGCTCACCCTGCCCACAAGATGAGAGGACTCCCGCCAGGAAGACATCAGAATTACTATCGGTTTTTTCTTCGGCCTTTTCTTGATCCTATAAATTTTATCAATGCTTTCGCTGAATTTAACCGAAGCGCCGATGCCGTAAACGGTGTCCGTAGGGAAAATGATAATTCCGCCGTTTTTCACGGTTTCAACAACTCTCTGGAACTCTTTTGAGGCACTCGCTTCTTTAACCGTCAACACTTTATTTTCCGACATATTTCAACTCCTTTTAGGTCAAATAGCCCGCATTTATTTTAACATATTCGCAACTTAAATCAGTCGTTCTGTAAACGCACCCGGCGACGCCTGCGCCGAGATCTATTTCAAGGGATACGTTCTTTTTTTTGAGACGCCCTTTAAGAGCGCGGACATTAAAATTTTTCGCTCCTCCCTGCCCCGCGGCAAACACTTTTACACCGCAGATTGTTATTCTCACTTTTTCGCTCCTCATCCGAACATTGAGGGAACCCGCCCGGGATAAAATTCTTCCCCAGTTCGGGCTTTCCCCGTTAAACGCCGTTTTTATCAGAGGCGAGGTTGCAAGATGCAGAGCCGTCTTTTTCGCCTCATAAAACGATTTCGCGCCCCTGACGGAGATGTCAATAACTTTGTGCCTGCCCTCGCCATCGTCAATAATTTTTTCGGCGAGATGAGCGCAAACATAAAGGAGTTCCTTTGAGAGCGCTGACGCCTCGCGCGGCACATTTCTGATGCCGGAAGAAAGCAGAAAAACGGTGTCGTTGGTGGACATTTCCCCGTCAACGGTCATTCTGTTAAAGGGCTGTGCGCATTCCCTGAGAATGCTTTTTTCTTTTCCTTTCGGAAAAGCGGCGTCCGTCACTATAAAACAGAGAAAGGTCGCCATATCGGGACAAATCATTCCCGAACCTTTGGCGCATGCCCAGAAGTTTTCCGTCCAGACCGTCTTTCGCTTTGTATCCGTCGTAAGAATGCTTTGCGCAAAATCATCCGGCGAGACCGGCTTACTCAGAAAACTTTCCTTTATGTTTTTTATACCCGCTTTTATTTTTTGAAGAGGGAGGATCTTTCCTATAACTCCGGTTGAAGCCATAAGGACTTCTTCAGGAGACGCGTCAAACTGCTTTCCCGCGTAAGATGCAATTTCCATTGCATCCCGAAGCCCTTTTTCGCCCGTGGCGGCGTTTGCGACGCCTGAATTGACGACGAGAACTTTACCGAGAGGCAAATGTTTTTCGCTAATAACGACGGGAGCCGCCTTGAATCTGTTTTTTGTAAAAAGAGCCGCCGCCCGGAATCCGCAAGGACAATATATGACGCCGACGTCCTTATCATTATCTTTAATTCCCGCCGACGCAGCACCAATAAAAAATCCGGAAGGAAATCTTTTTTTTCTCATCTCTCTCCTCTCCCCCTTTTCAAGGGGAGAGCTAAGAGGGGGTTTTCTCTTCACTCTTCCCTGTCTTCTCCCCCTTTCCAAGGGGGAGATTGAGAGGGGGTTTTCTCTTCACTCTTCCCTCTTCACTCTTCACTTATTTAAGAGCCGTCGATTCCTCAAAGCCAAACATTATATTCATATTTTGCACCGCCTGACCCGATGCGCCTTTTATAAGATTATCTATAACCGATATCACAATGAGCGTCCCCGCGCGCCTGTCCACGGCGATTCCGATTCTCACATTGTTCGTGCCGGAGACATCTCCCGTCGCAGGCATTGAGCCGGGCGGCAGAACTTTTACAAAACGCTCGTTTTTGTAGAATTTCCGATAAGCGGTAAGAACCGCTTCTTCTCTGATAATTTCTTTCATCCTCATATAGACGGTCGCCATAATTCCTCTTTCCTGCGGCAAAAGATGAGGAACGAAAGAAAGCGTCGGTTTTTTCCCGGTAATGAGCAGAATTTCCTGCTCTATTTCCGGCTGATGACGGTGGCATCCGACGCTGTAAGCGCGGGTGCTTCCATACACACTTGAAAAAAGATATTCCTCGGCGAGTTTCTTACCCGCGCCGGATATGCCGCTTTTGGCATCTATTACAATCCCGTTTTCGGAGGAAATTCCGGACATAAGAGCCGGCAGTATCGCAAAAAGAGAAGCCGTCGGGTAGCATCCTGGATTTGCGAGAAGTTTTGCTCCTTTTATTTTTTCCCTGTAAAACTCGCTCAGACCATAGACGGCTTTTGAAAGAAGCCGCGGATAAGGGTGCGCAACGCCATAGACGTTCCTGTAATTTGTGGCATTTCTGAAGCGAAAATCCGCGCTCAAATCAATCACGGCTTTCCCTCTCTCGTAAAACCTGTAAGCCGCGCTGGCGGATTCCGTATGGGGAAGACAGAGAAAAACAACGTCAGTGTCGGAAATTATGTTGACCGAAAGATTCTCGGTTTCGCCGTCAAATAAAACGGATGGATGGGTGTCGCTGATTTTCTGCCCCGCCTGGCGGGATATAAGATGTTTAATTTGGACTTCCGGGTGACGAACGAGTATTTTCAGCAGTTCTTCGCCCGTAAAACCAGTGACTCCGGCTATGGATACGCGTATCATATGAGGAGCCACAATGCGTATAAGACAATGGATAAAGCAATAATAACGCCAGCAGCAACAATGGGGAAAAGAAAAACAAAAAACGCATTATACGATGAAATGTGATAATTAAATTTAAGCAGTTTGATTTTGAGCGCCGCACTCCACGCATAGACCGCGGCGATGAATGAAAACGAAATTAAAACGCCGTTTCTCAAAAACAGGCGGCTTAAAATTCTTGCCGACGGCAGAAAGAGGAGCGGTATATCCGTCATCGCCCACAAACAAAAGAAAGATACTACATCGCCCCTGCCGCCCAAAATATACGAAAAAAAATGATACGCAGAGGCGGCAATAATCCATTGTAAAAAAATGAACGGAAGCATAATGAAAAAACCGCCGTTTACGGCGCCAAAAGCGACGGCCTGCGCGATGCTGGATGCAAGAAAAACAAAAAGAGAAAGAACGAAGGACCTGCGCGCGGTGAAAACGCTCCATGCGGTTTCAGGACGGAAAATAAAGTTGTAAAAGGACCTATCAGAGTCCTGCGCCGCACTCTGGATGAAGGCCGTCCCGTGGGGCTGGGGCAATAGCGCCTCTACCATATTTTCCTCAACGCATCGCTGAGTGTTTCGGGCATATCATATACGGCGCTGAAAAATCTTTCAAAAATATCCGGACTTTCAATCACACGGGGCTCTCCGACTATTCCCGCCATACTCGACGCCTCCTGAATGGCGGAATTCATATTGCCTATTTTGTCGGCAAACCCGTATTTAATCGCCTGCTCGCCCGTAAAAACCTGCCCCTGCGCAAGGGGTCTTAATTTTTCATCCGGTATTTTCCGGCCTTTTGATACAATGCTCAAAAACTGCTCAAAAGTTCCGTCTATCATACTCTGTATCATCTTTCTTTCTTCTTCGGACAATTCCCTGTAATACGCTCCCATATCCTTGTATTTTCCGCTTTTTATCACTTCCGGTTTGATGCCTATTTTGTCCATAAGCTCGCTCCAGTCGGATGAACCCATCATAACGCCTATGGAACCCGTAAGAGTGCCGGGATTCAGGAATATTTTATCGCAAGCAGAAGCGATGTAATAACCTCCCGACGCTGCAACATCGCCCAGAGACGCCACAACCGGAATTCCGTCTTTTTTTATTTTTTCAATCTCTTCCACCACTTCCTGACAGGCGCCGATTGTTCCTCCTGGCGAATTTATCCGCAGAACAACCGCTTTGACGCGCTCTTTGCGCATGAATTTCAACTGTTGAACCCATTTGTCGCTGCCTCTAAGTCCCACAAAAGACGCACCCCTCGGCGGTTCTACAGAAATAATGCCGTAAATTTTAATAAGACCGACCTTATCTTTACCCGCCAGTTGCGCGACGCTTTTACTGCCGCTTGTTTCTTTGAAAAAAACGGCTACCGATGAAAAAAGCAGAAGCGCCGGCAAAAGATAACTTAATATTTTTTCCTTCATTCCTGCCTCCACCCTTAAACATATCGTATTTGTTATTATATGAAATATTTTCGCAATTTGCAATGTGTGCAACAATTACGTACTGAAGTTCCGATTCGGCTGTTTGCAAAAAATAGGATATTTATATAAAATTGCTTTGCGTGTCCGGCCCGCTGCCGCCGAAGGTGTCCGACTAAGGCGGGTGCGGACTCCTGCCGGAGTGGCGAAACTGGCAGACGCGTACGGCTTAGGACCGTATGGGAAAACCCTTGGGAGTTCAACTCTCCCCTCCGGCAAAATTGAAAGAGCGAAAAGGAGAGAAAGCGAACGCCACCCTCCCACCGCCCTGATAAGGAGAGAAATATGGACGCCACCCTCCCACCGCCCTGATAAGGAGAGAAATATGGAAGGAATAAAAATTCTTGAGAAGTCAAAAACTTTAAAGAGCGTCTTATTTAAAATTGACGACAATACAGGCAGACGCTCTCTCTCGCACGCCTTAAATAAATTAAAAAGTTCTGTCAGCGTCCCCGGCTTTCGTAAAGGCAAAGTCCCGGATACGTTTTTAACGAAGGAATATTCGGGAGAACTCAAAGACGAGCGGGAAAAATTCATAATATCGGAGAAACTCCGCCAATTGGCTGACGATAACTCTCTGCGTGCTGTAAGCCCCGCCAGGCTTATGGAATTTAAATGGTCGGGAGATGTTCCTGAGAGTTTTTCCGTTGAACTTGAAGTAATCCCTGAATTTGATGTTTCAGGATACAAGAAAATCCCAATTAAAAAAAACAGCAAAGAGGTCACAGAAGAAGACATAAAAAAAGCGGTTTTAAACCTGAGAGAAACTGCCGCCCGGCTTAAGAGTGTGGAAAAAGAAAAACCAGAGGAAAATCTTTTTATCAAATACGATATGGAAATCCTTGAAGCAGGAGGGTCCGTTAAGGGAATAAGCAGAAAAAATCTGCTTGCGGAAATAAGCAAAGAAAAACTCATGCAGGGTCTCTGGCCAGACATTCTAAATCTCGTAAAAAACACACCCGGGGATATTACATTTGAGGCGCCGGCGGATTTCGAGATTCGCTCTCTCGCCGGAAAAAAGATGACGTTCCGTATAAAAATAACGGACATTTTAGAGAAAATTTTGCCGGAAGCCGACGATAAATTCGCCCAACTTTTCGGAGCCAAAAACCTGAATGAACTTGAGGAAGTATTAAAAAACCGCCTCATCGCGGAATTTGAAATTGAAAACACCCGCTATATCAGAGAACAGATAACCGATTACATTCTAAAGAAAAATCCTCTGGAAATTCCCCGCTCAATGCTTGATGAGGAAAAACACTCCATGACAGACACTTTAAAAAAAGAATACCCTGACCGGAAAATTGAAAGTATGGAAAAGGAAATAGAAACCCTGTCGCGGAAAAACATTTCTCTCGCCCTTCTCCTCGGGAAAATTGCGGAAAAGGAAAACATCACGCTCACGGAAGACGACTTTAAGAATAAACTCGGAGAGAAATACGGCAAAGAAAATGCCAATCGCCTTAAAAACACGCTATTGACGGACAAGATATTTGATTTTATAATTAAAGAGGGTAAAATAAAATGAACGCGCCCTTGTAAGGAGGAAAAGCGAACGCTACCCTCCCACCACCCTTGTAAGGAGGAAAAGCGAACGCTACCCTCCCACCACCCTTGTAACCTTGATAAGGAGATATAATGAAAGAATTTTCTATGCTCATTCCGATGGTTGTGGAAGAAACCGGCAGAGGCGAAAGAGCTTATGATATTTATTCACGACTTCTCAGGGAAAGAATCATCTTTCTCGGAACGCAGATAAACGATGACACCGCAAATCTTATAATTGCGCAGCTTCTCTTTCTTGAATTTGAAAACAACAGCAAGGGAATTTCAATATACATAAACAATGTCGGCGGCATCGTAACGAGCGGCATGGCGATTTTAGATACATTAAATTTCATAAAATGCCCCGTAGCGACATACTGCATAGGACAGGCGGCGTCTATGGCTGCGATAATTCTCGCCTGCGGCGAAAAAGGGAAAAGATACGCTTTGCCGAACGCCAGAATTATGATTCACCAGCCGCTCGGCGGTATTCAGGGACAGGCGACCGATTTGGAGATACAGACAAAAGAAATACTCCGCATGAAAATACGGCTAAATGAAATTCTCGCCAAAGTCACCGGACAACCGTTGTCCAAAATTGAGAAAGACACCGAAAGAGATTATTTTATGAGCGCGGAAGAAGCCAAAAATTACGGAATCGTGGATGACGTGGTAAAATCGAGAATACAGAGATGACGATACAGCGGATGATGCCGGTTATAGCAGTGCGGGATACCGTTATATTCCCTTTTAACAGGATCCCGATATATGTCGGACGGCAAAAATCGCAGGAAGCTCTCAAAAACGCTCTCATGGGCGACAAGCAAATATTTTTCATCACGCAGAGAAACCCGAAGACGGAAGACCCCGAACTTACCGACCTTTACAAAACGGGATGCGTCGGGACAGTGCTTCAATCGGTGCAGGAATCCGGCGGCGGTTACAAGATTCTTATTGAAGGCATATCCCGCGCAAAAATAAAAACTTTTTCACATTTAGGTTCTTTCGCTACGGCGGAAATAACGCCGGCTGAGTTAAAATTTAATTTCGGCGTGAAAATGGAAGCCGCTTTCAGTTCTCTCGTTTCCGAATTTCAACGGTATGCAGAAGCGGCGGGCAAAATACCGAGAGAAGTAATCAAGGACATTCTCGCCATAAATGACCCTCTTAAGATTATTTACCTCGTAATCGGCTACCTTCCCGGCAGAGTCGCCGACAAGCAGAAGTTCTTAGAAGAAGACGATGCGTCCGCGCTGATGATGCATCTTATAAAGATTCTCGCGCGGGAGAAAGAATTTATTACCGTCAAGAAAGACATCCACGAAAAAGTCCATCAGGAAATTCAGAAAAACCAGAGACAGTATTTTCTCTCCGAAGAAATGAAAACAATTGAAAAGGAATTGAACAAGGACGGCCCGAACAAGGAATGTTCGGATTATCTCAAAAAAATAAATTCCGCTAAAATGCCAAAAGAGGTGACGAAGACGGCGAAAGAGGAAATTGAACGTATGACAAAAATGATGCCTTTTTCACCCGAGGCGACCGTTGTCCGAACGTATATCGACTGGCTTTTGGCAATGCCCTGGAATAAAAAAACGGAAGACAATATGGATATAAAAAAAGTCGAAAAAATTCTTGAGGAGGAACACTGGGGTCTTACAAAATCAAAGGAACGCACGCTTGAGTATCTGGCGGTGTGCAAACTTAACAAGAAAATAAAAGGACCTATTCTCTGTTTTGTCGGCCCCCCGGGAACGGGGAAAACGTCTTTTGCAAGGTC
>PEXM01000021.1 GCA_002779055.1 Elusimicrobia bacterium CG08_land_8_20_14_0_20_44_26 | reverse complement strand
GAATTGGACTTTCACCAACAAGAACTGATACGCTTTACTCGGCGCACTCATTTTATCTCCTTGAACTGCTTTCCTTATACTGCCGAAACGTTTTTCCATCTTTCCTTGAAGTAATTCTACAAAATAATTTGTCTTTTTTCTATCTTATTTCTTCAGACAGAATTTTGTCCAGTATGAACACTTGACAAATTTTGTAAAAATGTCTAATATGGATTAGACTAAATGAAATTATACTATTTGGGAGGTGCAGAATGAAATTTGTTAACCGAGGCGATGAGTTGAAATTTCTCAATATGAAATGGATGAGTTCCCAAGCACAATTAATTATCATTTACGGTAAAAGACGAGTCGGTAAAACCGAATTAGCCATTCAATTCGCAAAAAACAAACCGCATATTTATTTTTTGTGTGAGCGAATAGCTTCGCAAAATGAGTTAAAAAAATTTACGCAGTCCCTGGCAGATTATTTTAAAGATGAGTTTTTACCCAAAGACGGCTTTAATGACTGGGAAACCGCTTTTAAATACATTTCAGCCAGAAAAGAGAAACTGGTTCTCATCATTGACGAGTTTCCATATTTAGCCGAAACAGACAAATCTATTCCTTCCGTTTTCCAAAAAGCATGGGACATGTATTTGAAAAATTCGCAAATTTATCTAATTCTTCTCGGCTCAAGCATTTCAATGATGGAAGAAACAACTCTATTTTATAAAGCTCCTTTATACGGAAGAAGAACTGGACAAATATTTCTAAAACCTTTCGGATTCAAGGATGTAAAAAAATTCTTTCCAAAAAAAAGTTTTGACAAAATTTTAAACATATACAGCACCGTCGGAGGAACACCTCCTTATTTACTGAAATTCTGCGATAAAAAATACATCGACGCGGTAAAACAAGAAATTCTCCGGAAAGGACAGCCCCTCTACGAAGAAGTCGAGTTTCTGTTGCGGGAGGAATTGAAAGAGCCAAGAAATTATTTTGTGATTCTTGAGGCGCTATCCCTCGGAAAAACTAAATTATCCGAAATCATTAATGAGACAGGTTTTGACAAGAGCATGGTTTCCCGTTATATTTCTATCCTTGACAGCCTTCAGATAACCAGAAAGGAAATCCCCGTTACCGAGAAAATTCCCGAGAAGAGTAGAAAAGGAATATATTTCATTGACGATAATTTTTTCAATTTCTGGTTCAGATTTGTCTTCAGGAGAAGAGCTCTGCTTGAAGAAAACAGAACAAACGAAGTTTTAAGAGAAATATCAAAAATCCTTCCGCAATTTCTGGCCAGAAATTATGAGAAAATCGCTGTTGAAATTCTGCAGGAAGCAATCAATAACAAAAAAATACCTCTAAACTTCGAAAAAATCGGTAGGTGGTGGGACAAAAACGAAGAAATTGATATTGTCGCTACAAATTCAAGAACAAATGAGATTCTTTTCGGCGAAGTCAAATGGACGAATAAAAAAATAGGAACAAATATTTATGAGGACTTGAAAATAAAATCCCAAAGAGTGGAATGGGGCAAAAACAAACAAAAAAAATATTTTGCATTATTCGGCAAAAACGGATTTACTGAAAATATGATTAAACTTGCCAGGAAAGAGAAAATTTACTTATTTAAAAAAGACGTTTTGATGTAAATCCCGTTAGATTGTAACCATCTAACGGGGTAAATGAAACTGTGACGTTACGGAAAATAATACTGAAAATTTCTGCCGGGGGAGGATTTGAACCTCCAACGGCCAGATTCAGAGTCTGGTGTCCTACCAATTGAACGACCCGGCAATGGTCTAAAATACAAAATTCCAACCGCAAAATCAAACAAACGAACGTTAAAAAAATGCTTCTTACAAAATAACCGAAAAACAAATAAAATAATGCGGAGGTCTTATGATTGAACTTGAAGGAAAATATAACCGCGCCAAGATTTTCTGCGAGGAACTTGAGGAGACGGCAAGACAACAGATTATCACATTCCTGAACCATCCCGCTTTCGCCGGAGGAGATATCAGGATAATGCCCGATGTGCATGCGGGGGCGGGAGCCGTAATCGGCTTCACATCTCCGATGGGAGAAAAAGTGATTCCGAATGTAATCGGCGTTGACATCGGCTGCGGCGTGACGGCGTGGAATACGGGAGCCAGAGAAATAGATTTCGCGAAACTGGACAGATTCATCCGCCAAAACATACCTTCGGGCAGAGACGTCAGAAAAAGCGAATACTCCGAACTTGAAAATATTTATAAATCAATGCAAACGGAAACCGTCTTCGGCGGATTTTCCTCGCATGTGGAAAAAATATGCGCCGAGCAGAAACAGGATTCCGCCAGAGTAATGCGCTCAATCGGCTCTCTTGGGGGAGGCAACCATTTTATTGAAATAGATGAGGCGGGAAAAACAAAATGGCTTGTCGTTCACTCGGGCTCCCGGAACTTCGGTCTGAAAATAGCCCTGCACCATCAGCACCTTGCGTTAAATAAGGTCGGGGATATGAAAGGGCTTGAATATCTCGAAGGAAGCGCCGCCGACGCCTATAAAAGCGATATGAAAACCGCCCAGATTTACGCCGCCTTAAACAGAGCCGTTATGGGCAATTTAATACTGAATGAATTTTTCGGCTTTCAAAACGTTTCCGGGATTGAAAAAATAGAATCCGTCCACAACTACATCAATTTCAAAGACGGCATCATACGAAAAGGCGCCATTTCCGCACACAAAGACGAGGAAATAATAATTCCTTTCAATATGCTGGACGGCTGTATTTTGGGCCGAGGTAAAGGGAATCCCGACTGGAATTATTCAGCGCCCCACGGAGCAGGAAGAAGAATGTCGCGGACGGCGGCTAAAAAAAATCTGAATCTCAATGAGTTTAAAGCGGCAATGAAGGGAATCTGGACATCCTCGGTTTCCGCAAGAACAATAGACGAAGCTCCGCAGGTTTACAAAGATACCGCCGACGTCATTGAACTGCTTGAGCCATCCGTAGAGATTCAGGAAAAACTAACGCCTGTATATAATTTCAAAGCTGCGGAATAAATATTGCTCTTTCGTATCCTACTACACTGTAACAGAAGTTCGTGATATGTGGTTGCTCAATTTATTGAGCAACTTTGTTAATACGCCTGATAAATCAGGCAACTACAATAGAGCACAAATTTGTGTTACGAAGCATCTTATTCAACGTCCACGTTCGTCAAAGATTCGTAAAACTCCCTGTAGTTTTCCTTTTTATCGCTTTCTCTCAAAGCCATAGCCGCGCGGGGATGCTCGTTCATCATTCCGGAAATCGCATAAGGAATAAGATAGCCCCATTCAATTTTTTCCCGCAGCGGAATAAACTCACTTGATATCAGATCAAGAATCGGCCGGATGTCAAACTTCGGATTTTTCAGGAAACCGATAATGAGTTCAAGGGGGCAATTGCCCGCAGCGCGCCCGAGTCCGTAGACCGTTCCGTCGAGATAATTGGCGTTGTGAATAATCGCCTCTATCGTATTCCCGAAGGCGAGCTGCTGGTGGTTGTGGCCGTGAAAACCCACTTCCTTCGTTCTTAAAAAACTCTTGAAAAGTTTCACGAGATGTTCTACGCTCTCCTGATAAAGAGCGCCGAAACTGTCAACGATATAGACGATGCCGACCGCGCTTTCCTCTTCTATCTGATGGAGTGCTTCCTCGAGTTCCGGGCCCTGGTCGCGGGAAATCGCCATTATGTTTATCGTCGTTTCATAACCTTTTTCCGAGAAATGATTAGCCATGTGAATCGCCTTATCAACATCCTTGACATAAGTTGCCGTCCGTATCATATCAACGGGACTTTCCGACGACGGTTTAACATCGTCAAGTTTCACCCTGCCAACATCCACCATTACGGACAATTTTGTCTTTGATTCAACGCCGTCGATGACACGCTTCAAGACCTCATCGTCGCAGAACTTCCAGTAGCCGTATTCTTTCGACGAAAAAAGTTCTTTTGAATTCTTGTATCCGAGTTCTATGTAATCCACACCGGATGCCGAAATGGCTTTATAAACTTTTTTCACAAACTCAATATCAAAGTCGTGTTTGTTCATAAGGCCTCCGTCCCTTATCGTGCAGTCCAAAACCTTAATCTGTTCTCTAAACATTGCTACCTCCGTTATTTTTCTTACTTTATATCAAAGTTATCGCTTTCATTCAACGCTCTTTAACAAATCCGCCGGAATCCAAACTTCCCGAATGCGTTTTTTTTTGTTAAATTAAAGGCAGAAACAGAATAAAATTGACAATTCGCAGGAGGTGATTTTGTGCGGGAGGAGAAACAGAGTGTGTTCAAAATAAAACTCGTCTCGCTTCTGATTTATCTTGCCTCATATATTATCAGCAGGTCTGTCTTCGTTGAAACGCATAATTTCAAAGCGGTGCTAAAACTCCGCCGACAGAAAAAAAATTTTATCTACGCCTCCTGGCACAGCAGATTTTTTTATCTGCTTTTTTCCCGAAGAAACGAGGGAATTGCGGCTATGGCAAGCAAAAGCGAAGACGGCGAATTCGCCTCCCGCGTTCTTCATTCTTACGGTTTCCGCACGGTCAGGGGTTCTTCCAGCAGCGGCGGCGAATTTGCGGCGTTCGGAATGATAAAACTTCTTAAAAGGGGCTTTGAAACCGCCATCACCGTTGACGGCCCGAAAGGTCCGGAAAAAGTCCTGAAACCCGGCATCGTTTCCCTCGCAAAGATAACGGGAGTGCCGCTCGTTCCGATTGCATCGGCATTCAGGGATTTTTTTACAACACGCTCCTGGGACAACTTTATCGTTCCCTTCCCTTTTACGCGCGGCGTCGTCGCCTACGGCGACCCGATTTATATTCCGCAGGATGCGGATGAAAATGAATACACAAAAATAGTAACGGAGAAAATAAACGAAACCGCAGAAAAAGCCGACCGTTTAGCCGGTCTCTAAAAGCAGTTTCTCCACCGCCTCAAGAACTTTTTCAGGCGTTATTTTCTTCATACAATCGTGGTGACCGAGAGGACATTTTTGCGGGCCGTGGATGCTACAGGGACGACACGCTAAATTTATTTCAACAATCGCATTTTTCGAACCGCCGTAAGGGCCGAAGCCGAATTCCGGCACCGTGGGTCCGAAAATTACAACCGTCTTAATTCCGAAAGCCGAAGCGAAATGGGCAGGCGCCGAATCCCCCGTAATCAGCAGATCGCTCTGTCTCACAAGCGCCGCAAGGTCAAGGAAATCCGTTTTACCGACAAAATCGCCGACTTCGCTTTTGATTTCTTTTTTTATTTCTTCCCAAAGTTCGGCATCTGACGAACTTCCGATGACGGCTATGTCCGCGATGGGGGCGAGTTCATTTATAACTTTTGCCCAATGAGAAAAAATCCATCTTTTTGTTCCCCACTTTGAAAAAGGGCTCATCGTTATTAGTGGTTTTCGTCTGATGAGAAAACCGGTTTTGAAATTCGGATTAAACGGCAGATTCCACTTCCCGTTCCATTTTCCGAAACCCGCGGCTTTGCCGAGCGCGAGGTTTCTGTCCGCTTCGTGCGCGCTTTTGTTGTAATGCGCGTATCCGGTATAAAAAATACTTCCGGCGGCATTGTCAAAACCTGTGCGCTTTTTAATGCCCGAAAGCCGAGCGAGGAGCCCGCTTCTGAACGACCTGTGGGGGATAAGAACCTCATCAAATTTTTCATTTTTCAGGCGTTTGCAAAGTTTCAGAAAATTGACCGGACTTCTACCGCCGCCTTTTTTATCGTCCACGATAACTTTTGAAATTGCGGGGTGTTTTTCAAGAAAATGCTCATACGCCGGAAGCGTGAGAAATTGTATCTCCACCGACGGCGCTGTCTGCTTTACGGCCTCAACCAGAGGTAAGGTGAGCACCACATCGCCGATGAAAGCCGACTGTATAATCAGAATTTTCATTTTTCCTTAAGAATTTTTTCAACTTCCCGAAGAAGCTGCGCCTCGCTGATTGAGGCGAGACACACTCTGTCGCCGCGCTCGCACACGTTTCCGCCGTGAAGATGACAGGGTCGGCAGGGCACATCCGCCTCAAGGATTTTTGATGACGGGGGGGCGAAACCAAAAGCCGGCGTTGTGGGCCCGAAAAAAACAATAAGGGGTCTGTCGAGAGCGGCGGCGGCGTGGGCGGCACCCGAATCCATGCTTATTACGCATCCTGAAAGTTTTATCAGCGTAAAGAGCATTCTTAAATCAAGCTGTCCGCAGAGATTTTTCACAAAATTTCTGTAGAATCTGCTTTCGGGAAGAATTTTTTCGGCGCCGTCATAATCCTCGCCCGCAATGAGAAAAAATCTCCCGGGGCGGGCGGCCAATTCAAAAAAACTCCGGAAATGAGGCCACTCCTTATTGAGCCATTTTGACTGCGGCGCTACGCATATTATTTCGGCGGCGGGAGGAATGCCGAGTCCCGCCAGAATTTTTTTACCGGCGGCAATCTCCTCATCGCTCAGAAAAAGCCCCGTTTTTTTCGTGTGCACCGCAATATCTTTTCTCCCGAGCGTATCCAGATATCTGTCAATGACATCCGGAATAACGATTTTCTCTCCCCGTAGAATTTTTTTGCGCCCGCGCCTCAAAGAGCGCACGCGCGAAACTCTGCCCGGAAAAAAAATATCCGTCAGAATGCTTCTTGCCGACGAGTGCAGGTCAAAAACCGAATCGGGCATCAGACGCCGCAGCAGTAATATCAGTTTTAGCGGCGAATAATCTTCAAGCGCGATTATTCTGTCCACAAAAGGACTCTGCAAAAAAACGTCCGCGTAGGTCTTTTTCGTCAGAAAATAAACAAAACTTCCCGGATAATTCAGTTTTATGTTTTCAAAAACGGGACCCGCCATAATGACATCGCCCAGAGAACTGAATCTCGTAACAAGAAAATTCATACCGTTCAAATTTTGCAATTACTTCTCGCCGGGGCTCACTTTCCTTCTGAAATATATTTTACAAGTCTTTCAATTTTTTCCTGATTTCCCAAAACAAGAATGTCGTCGTTTTCTTCAAGCGTCGTAGAAGCGTCGGGGTTATACATAAACCTTCCCGTTTTCGCTTTTCTTATCGCTATTATAACAAGCCCCGTATTCTTGCTTATCTGGCTTTTCGCAAGCGTGTAGTTGATGAAAGGGGACTTCGGCGGAATCGCCGTTTCCTCAATCCTCCACTCGCCTTCGGACTCCCTGAGCATAATGTCAAGAAAAGAAACCACGTTCGGGCGCAGAGCCGTGGAAGCCATCCGCAAACCTCCTATTTTCTGAGGCGAAACCACGTAATCGGCGCCGGCGCACTTCATTTTCGCGGCAGCTTCATCCTCTACGGCGGCGGTGACAATCTTTATCTTCGGATTGATACTCTTTGCCGAAATAACGACATAGAGATTCATTGAGTCGTTGTTGAGACAGGAAAGCACGGTTTTTGCTTTCTCCACCCCCGCTTCAATCAGCACGTTGTCGCTTGAAGCGTCGCCGATTATGTAATTGAATTCCGGACAGGACCTTTTGAATTTTTCAACGTTATTTTCATCCTTCTCCACCACGACAAAGTTCTGACGTGTTTTGACGAACTCTTCAACAATCGCCTCGCCCACGGGAGAAAGACCGCAGACGATGTGGTGACCTTCCATTTTTTTTATGGCATCGTTCATTTTCTGCCTCCTTATAATGTTTCCCACCTCACCTTTCAGTATGAGAGACGTAAAAAAACCGACTATGCCGGCGACAATAGAGAAACCGAAAACTATGAGAACCATCGTGAATATTTTTCCCTGAACGCTCAGAGGATGCACCTCTCCGTAACCGATTGAGGAAAGCGTAATGGAAGTCATAAAAAGCGAATCCAGCAGATTCCATTTTTCAATAACCATATATCCCGCCGTGCCGGCGGCAATGATAAAAAAAGCGACAAGCGCTATCGGAAGAATTTTTTTAAACATTTTAAACTCCGGCTATTATGCGGACGTTCCTGTCAAGAGCGCCGGTGAGGGTTTTGAGCTTTTCGTAAGAGAGAGCGGCCAACTTTTCCCTCTCAGAGGGAGACCTCATCAGTTTTTCAAACGCCTTTTTAAGAGAGTCCGCATCATTGACAACGAGCATCTCGCTCTTCAATATATCAAATTCGTGCTGAAAATTGCTGTTGAACGGCCCCACCACGACCGCTTTGCGCTTGTTGACGGCTTCAACGAAGTTCTGCCCGCCGTGCGGCACAAGAGAACCCCCGACAAAGCAGACATCCGCAATTTGATACATATCGGCGAGAATTCCGAATACGTCAACAATCAGAAATTTATCTCCCTGTTTTATCCCCCGCCTTCTGCTGAACAGAGAATATGCCAGGTTTCTCTTTTTAAGCATTTTTTCAATCTCGCCGACGCGCTCCGTATGACGGGGAG
>PEXM01000027.1 GCA_002779055.1 Elusimicrobia bacterium CG08_land_8_20_14_0_20_44_26 | reverse complement strand
TTGAAAAAAGCCGCGGAAACATCCCTTATATTACGGCTCTCCGGATTTTCTGCATTATCGTTTCCTTCGGCACCGCTCCGATTATGCGGTCAAGCGGCTGTCCGTCTTTGAAAATTATTATGTGAGGAATGCTGATTATGCCGTATTTTAAAGCCGTTTCGCCGGATGAATCCACATCCATCTTGCAGACCTTGAGTTTTCCGGCAAGCTCGTTTGAAATTTGCTCCACCGCCGGAGCAATCATTCTGCACGGACCGCACCGGTCGGCGTAAAAATCAACGAGCACGGGGATTTCCGCCTCGAGCACTTCGCTTTCAAAATTTGAATCGTTCACAATGACCATTTTACACCTCCATAAATTTTGCTGCGTCAGTTTTACGAATTTTATTATAACAGTTTTTGCGCCAGAAATGTAGGTCTGCTTAGGACATTAACCCTTAACAATTATCGGGAAATGCGGTAATATTAAAAAAGGCGGTTGCAAAAAATGGGTTTAATATGAGAATCTCGCTGAATTTTATTGCCGAATGTTTGATACTATCAAGGAGGCGGACAAATGGAAGTGAAAGAAAAAATCAAAGAAATAATCCAAATTCTTAAAACAGGCGGCGCGGAAGAAGTGAAGAATATCAAAAAAGAACTTCGGAAATTGTACCACAATTCAAATGAAAAAGAGTGCGACATCATAGCGGAAGAATTCATATCGGAAATGAAAAATTTTGACTCAATTAAAAATCCCGACAACAGAGCAAATTTCATTTATGCGCTTTGGGTGGCTTTCCTTCAAAAGAGAGAAACTCACTTTGATTTTTTTATGGATTTTCTAATTGAACGGGCGCAGGACAAAAACGGAAAGATAAGAAACGCCGCCCTTAATATCGCCGGCTGGATATATCCTTTTCCGCCTTTGAGAGACAAAATAAAGGAAAAAATCAAAAAAATAGAACCCCTTCTTCTCCAGAAATATTATCAACCGAAATTCGCAAGATTCAAATACATTAAAGCCCTGCCTGTGGGGATTTACAAAAGTTTACAAATGATGATGGAAAAACTCTGCGAAGTGGAGAAACGCCTTCTCCAGAAAGACCTTTTCAAAGAACACAAAAATGATAAGTGGGAACTTTATTACGATGCGATGGAATTTTTTGACGATTACTACACCGCAGAAGATTTTCTAAAAAGAGCGATTGAACTTGACAATGATTTTGTCGCCGCCTATGCGGGTCTCACAGAATTATCCAGAGATTACGACGACGATGACGATGAAGAAAAATATGCGGAAATCGCATGGGAAAAAACTCTGAAAAAATTTCCGGAATGGCCGCCGGATGAACTCAACTGGGGTTCTGTTGAAAACAGACAATACCTTCGGGCAATCTGCAATAAAGCAATGACCCTCCATAAAAAAGGGGAAAAAGAAAAAGCGGAAAAAATATACCGGTTACTCCTGAAATTAAACCCCGGCGACAACCAGGGTGTGCGCTATCTTCTGGCAGGTCTGTTTAGAGGGCTTATGCCCGAAAATGTTGATAAGATGAACGACGAAGGCAACAAAAACCAGAACTGGAGCAAACTCGAAAAGATACTCTACGAAGAAAACAAAAAGCACAAATTCTTCGAATATCCCGTTGACGATTTTCCTGCCGATGAAGAATTGTCCGACGATGTTGAATCTCCCGATGAAATCGGCAAGCCCCACGGAACCGCTTAAAATGGAAGAAAAAATCAAAGAACTAACCCTGCTGCTTATTTATCTTACTTCCTGGAAAGAAAAAATAGAACCTTTTGATAAACCAATTTTAATGTGCTGGAAGACCTTCCGCTTTGAAGTTCTGTCAAGGCAAAGTAAAAACTTCCGCTTTTCTGCAAAATGAAAACTTCCGGTTTTTAATTTCAGTTTTTTCATAAAATCACATATAAAGAGCTTTGCCAAAAGGCATATGTCTCCAGGGGTGGTCGGGTGCCGGCTTGTAAGGTTTTTGTTCGGACCTATTATTACGCTTTTTTAATTCCGTTGTTATCTGAAACCTGATGCAATCCCGCACATAACAGGGACGCTTGCGCGGTATTACCACATTTGTCGACGGGAGGTGTGGCTGATGTCGAGACAAATAAATCCGTTTGAAGAACAGTTTGTTGACATTTAGGTAATTTCGGTGTATAATATTTCTTGAAAGTGCTAAAAATAGCCCTTTCGGGGAATGTAATGAAATATGTTGAACTAAAAGAAGGGTTGAAAGATTTTACCCTGTTTTCTCTGAATGATATACGTCTGCTTGATGAGCAATTCCACAGAAGGCGGCTGAATGAATGGCAGAAAAAAAATTATATCAAAAAAATCGTCCGCGGATACTATGTTTTTTCCGACTTGAAAATGGATGAAAATGTTCTGTTTGAGATTGCGAATAAAATATATTCCCCCTCTTATATTTCGCTTGAAATGGCGTTTTCCTATTACGGATTGATTCCCGAAAGCGTATATGAAGTCACTTCCATTTCGACCAGAAAAACCTATTCTTTTAAAACTCCCGTGGCGAAATTTAGCTTCAAAAGTATTAAACCCGATTTTTTCTGGGGCTACGAAATTAAACGGTACGGAACAAAGACCTTTAAAATAGCCGAGCCTGAAAAGGCGGTGCTGGATTATTTTTATTTTAATTCGGGAATCGCAACCCGGAGAGAATTTGAAAGCATGCGGTTTAATAACGAAGTTTTTTCCCGACTTGTGAATTTGAAAAAATTTCTTCTATATCTTAACAGATTTCATCAAAAGGCATTACAGAAGCGAGTCGGTCTTTTTCTGGAGTTTATGAAAAATGCTTGAACTGGAACAAATTGAATCGTTTTATCCGGACTTTTTACGACCGCATAAAAGAAATCTGCTGAGGGAATATCTGCAATACAAAATACTGGAAACTGTCTTTGCTTCGGAGTTTGCCGTAAATCTTTCTTTTATGGGAGGAACCGCTATTCATATTGCACATGGCCTTCCCAGATTTTCAGAAGACCTGGATTTTGATAACCGGGGTCTCAAAAAAGAAGATTTCAGGCATCTTGCCATGCAGGTTTCCAAAAGATTGGAGCGGGAGGGATACAAGATAGAATTAAAAATTTCACCTGGTCCTGCCAGCCGGATATCTTTTAAAATACTGGACATTCTATATAAAAGCAATCTATCCAACCACAGAGGCGAAAAAATGGTGATAAATCTCGACGCCGAACCGCAGGAATACTCTTACAAAACTGACAGGATTATTATAAACAAGTTCGATGTGTTTACGCGAATAAATGTTGTTCCCGCCACAACTCTGCTCAGTCAAAAAATTTACGCCATTTTCACGCGTAAAAGACCTATGGGAAGAGATTTCTATGATGTGCTTTATCTATCGGGAAAAGTAAAACCCGACTTCAATTATTTAAAGTTAAAACTGGATATCGGAGATTTCAAGGTGTTAAAAAGGAAACTTTTGAAATTTTGCAAATCCCTTAATTTCAAAAAACTGGCAAAAGATGTTTCACCATTCTTATTTATTCCCAAAGATGCTGATAAAATACTGCTGTTCCCTGAATATATAAGGAATCCGGGAAATCCGTGAGGTTTTGGCTTTATTCAAAAAATGATCTATCAAAACAAGGAAGTTTATTTTGCCCCGGACTATTACGCTTTTTTAATTCCGTTGTTATATGAGACCTGATGCAATCCTGCACATAACCGGCACGCTTGTGTGGTATTATTACATTTGCCGACGGGAGGTGTGGCTGATGAGCCGGCAGATAAATCCGTTTGAAGACAATCCGTTTCTTGAGATTGCACGGATTTTACATGACGATGCCTACGCAAGAGAAAGAAAAGAGATAAAATTTGAGAATTTGAAATTCGACCTGGTAAAACGAGGAGCGGAACGAATCATCGTCGGAGAAATCAAAAAATCATCCCGCTTTTTGAAGTCGGCCGAGATGCAGTTGTCTTTCTATCTTCTGCGACTGAAAAAGAAAGGGCTGAATGTCACTCCGTTGTTTTTTATATTTTCAGGACGAAAAATTACACCAGCAGAGAAACGATGGGAATAGAAAAAGGGGGCGAAAGTAATATCATTTAATTCTGTCAAACTAAAATAGCGTAAAGCGCTCCGAACATTGACAAAATTAGAATTGTTGCAAATCATTGACGAAAAATGTATATTTATGATGAAAATATTTATAGAAGATGTTCTTTGACATGCACATGTGAGTCCGTCGGCAAAAAAGGGTTTATAGCCTACCTATGAGGAATTGAAACTGAATAACCCATCTTATTATTTTTCGCAATTCACTTGTTTATAGCCTACCTATGAGGAATTGAAACGCGGGTGAGAAATCGGCGCCCCGTTTTGAAACAGTGGTTTATAGCCTACCTATGAGGAATTGAAACTAGTTTATAACGCCGAAAATATAACAGTGCCAAATAGTTTATAACCTACCTACGAGGAATTGAAACCGAAAAAAGTTTCAACTTTCAAGACCTGACCCCATTTCTTTACTGAAATGAGGTTCTTCTTTCAACAGCTTCTTTCAGCGTCTGCGGATTCACGTATATTATTTCCGAGCCCTCCGAAAGACCGTGCGCGGGCTGCGTGACGGTGATATTTCCGAAATTCCGTTTTATCTCGTTAAAAATATACCTCGCCGTGGCTGCTCCTTTCCTGTTGAGGTTCGTCCCGATAATCACTTCCTTTATTTTCCCCTCGGCGAGGCGTTTGAAGAGAGCCGCTATATTCAAATCGTCCGGCATAACTTTATTGAGAGGGTCTATTCTGCCGCCGAGCACATGGTATTTCCCGTCAAAACCGGCGTCTTCAAGAGCCGTCACGTCCATTACATCCTCCACGACGCAAACGACTTCATCCCTGCGGCCGGTGTCCGAACAGATGTCGCATATATCGGCGGTTGAAAAATTTCCGCAGACGGCGCATATTTTTATGCTCTGGGACGCCTGAGAAATTTCATTCATAAATTTTACCCGCTCTTCTTGAGAAAGTTTTATAAAATCGGTTGCGAGTTTAGCGGCGCCTTTCGGAGTGACTGAAGGCAGAGCATAAAACGCCTCTTTAAGCCGCTCAAGGCACCTCAGAATACTACTCATCGGCAGGACCTTCAAGTTCTCCGCCGACAATCGCGTGAAGTTTCGTTATTATGGGCTCTTCTATCTCAAGCTGTTTGGCTTCTGTTATTTTTTCCGCTGGGGTCTGCCCTCCGCCTTTCGGCATAACAATCGCCACATCAAGCGTAAGAGCGTAACCGTTTTCGTGAAGAACTTTTTCAATGATTTCACTGTTCGCTATTATCCTCTTCGCCTGTAATTCGTTTGAGGCGCCAAACTCGCAGTATAAACTACCGCTTTCCGGCGAAATCTTCTGAGCCAACCTAAACAATTGCCCCACCGCCCCGCATTTATTTTCCAAAAGCTCAAGAATTTTTGAAGGGGCTTTGCCGTTGTGGTTTTTCTCTTCTTCTACCGGTTTTTCTTTTTCTTCCTGACGGGAAACTTCATCCTCATCCGCATATGATGCTGGCGCGGCGGCAATGGCTTCCTCTATCGAAATAAAATCAGAAGATATTTTATACACGCAAAGTTCAAGTATAATCTTCGGGAATTCGCTCCATTTCATCTCCCGTTCCGCAGAACACAGACACTCTAACATCCAGTAAATCCGGTCGGATGAGGCATCCTCAAAGAGCCCCGTTTTTTCTCCCGCAATTTTAGAGGCCAGAATTTTTCTGAGTTTCATCAGAATCTTCCTCGTGAACTGCTGCAAGCTATAGCCGCCTTTGTAAATTTCGTCTATAATTTTAAAAGCGCTCTTTATATCTTTTTTTGAAACCGCATTCAGTATTTCGTCAATTTTTTTCGCTTCAACAAGACCGAGAATAAATTCTATTTGCCTTGCTCCTATTTCTTCTTTCTGCGAAGCAGAAATGGCTTGTTCTAAAACGCTCTGGGCATCCCTCGGTGAGCCCGCGGCTTCATCGCAAATTAAATCAAGCGCCTCATTGGTTATTTTCACTTTTTCGGCGGACGATATCTTTTTGAGGTTCATCTTTATTTCCTCGTCTCTGACAAGTCTGAATTTGAAATGCTGGCAACGCGACAGAATCGTCGCGGGGACTTTCTCGGGCGCGGTTGTCGCCAGAATAAAAATGATGTATGGCGGCGGTTCCTCAAGAGTTTTGAGGAGGGCGTTGAAGGCGTCGGCGGTAATCTGGTGCGCCTCGTCGATGACGTAAACTTTATAACGGGAGGAGGCAGGTGCGAACGCCACATTTTCGCGCAAATTTTTTATATCGTCTATACCGCGGTTGCTCGCCGCGTCAATTTCTATGATATCAAGCGCGCTTCCCGCATTTATTTCAATACAAGAAGCGCATTTGTTGCAGGGCTCCCGCGAGGGATATTTTTCGCAGTTAACGGCTTTTGCCATAATTCTGGCGGTTGTCGTCTTTCCCACGCCCCTGGGACCGGAAAAAAGATAAGCGTGGGCGATTTTACCGTTAAGTATGGCGTTTGAGAGCGTCTGTGTGGCAGAGTCCTGACCGATAACTTCTCCGAAATTTGAAGGCCTGTATTTTCTGGCTATGACAAAGTGAGACATACTTTATTTTAACTTAAAAATATTCAAACTGTCAAAATTTCTTTTGAAATTCTGCAGAAAATATTTTACATAATCAAAAAATGTGCTAAAATAAATTTATTTATTATTGCACAAAATTGCAAAAAATGGGATAAATTAATGATGACAAAAATTAAGATTTCCGATTGTAAATTGGAATTGGCGCTCGGGGATATTACCATGCAGGATACCGAGGCGGTGGTTAATGCGGCAAACAAAAGATTAGCCCCCGGCGGAGGAGTGGCGGGCGCCATACACAGAGCATCTGGACCCGAATTATGGGAGGAGTGCAAAAAACTCGGGGGATGCGATACGGGGGATGCAAAAATAACCAAAGCGTATAACCTTCCCAATAAGTTTGTAATTCATACAGTAGGCCCTGTTTACGGCAGTTCAAAAAACGATGCTGAACTCTTAAAGAATTCTTATCTAAATTCGTTGAAAGTCGCCGATAAAAACGGGGTAAAATCAATTTCTTTCCCGGCATTAAGCACAGGAGCGTTCGGCTATCCCTTAAAAGAGGCGGCAGAAATTGCTCTTAAAACCATAATTGATTATTTGAAAAGCGCCGGAACAAAAATCAAACTGGTGAGAATAGTTCTCTATAACGATTTTTCTTTCACCGTGCATAAAAATACTCTTAAAGAAATCTTCCCCACACAAACAAAGAAATAAGAAGGGTCAACTGAAAAAACATTTCGATTTTGACTTTTAAAAAATATTTTATCCTGCGGTAATTTTTTCATCAATTTCCTTTTTCTTTTATCTTTCTTCTCTATGGCTTTAATGCCGCCCGTATTTGCTCGCCCTTCAGATAATTTTATTTAATCTGCTTTGAGTTTTAAAATCCCGTCCGGAAGGCGCCGAGGTTTCATATCCCTGCCGACACACGCAAGAAGCGTTGAACCGGCTACTATAAGATACTTTTTGCTCTTCTCCGTCACAGTATATTTCAGGTCTATTGAAGCTCTGGATATTTCCCGCGGCTCCGTTTTAACAACCAGCGTTTCGCCGTATCGCGCGGGGCTTTTGTATTCAATCTCCGCGCGGCGGACGAGAAAAAATATTCCCTCGTCGGCGAGACGTCGGATATCAACGCCTTTTTTCAGAAGGTATTCGGTGCGGGCGCGCTCAAAGTAAACGAGGTAATTGGCGTAATAAACAACGCCGCCGCAGTCAGTGTCCTGATAATAGATTTTTATTTCCATTTACGTATTATACGATAGGAAATTTTTTGCACGTTTCCTGATACAGCGAATAACTTTTTATGTCCTTTCCGGTAAAGCCCTCAATAAAACTTACTTCTTTTTTCATTATGCCGTCAACCTCCTCGGGTAATTTTTCTTTTATAAAGGCCGCAAAATTCGCGCTCAGGAGTTTTCTTAAATCGGAATCAGCGAAGTCCATAAATCCGCCCTGATAAATAATTCTGGCAAGAAAAACGCAGGCGGTAGAAACACTTATGTTTTTTATGCTCCATGAAAGCCATCTGAACAAATTGCTGTCAGGGTCAGAGAGGGGAATAATCTCGTTTGCCACTTCAAGGATGAGTTCTTTAACGGCGAAATCCCCGATGCTTCTATCGGGAGAAAAATGAACAAGCTCCCAGCCGGTCACCACATAAAAATTTCCGCGTTTCGTAAACGAAATGCCGAGAATATTAGCGGCGTCAAACACGCCGGCCCAGTGATTGGGACTGCGGCCGTAACCCGTGAGTTTTAAAATTATCTTCCCGAAATTCTCCGTGAAAAGAACAACTTTGTTGCGGTTAAATCCATTAGAGACATTGTCCAGAACTATTGCCTTTGTTTTATATATTCTCATACAGGACGCTATTTTTTTATCACGCGGACGGTTTTTATCATCTGCCTTCCGGCGCTTTCAATTTCAAGAACGACCTTTCCGAACGTCACTTTTTCCCCTTTTTTCGGCAGGTAATTGAGTTTCTCCAGGATAAGACCGCCTATGGATTCGGCGAGTTCTTCCGGAAGGTCAATGCCGAGTTTGTCATTAACGCGGTCCACATCTTCCTGCGCCGGAATAATATAAGAGCCGTCCTTTTCTTTTTTATAAAGCGTTTCTTTATCAAATTCGTCAAAAATATCTCCGGTTATTTCTTCAAGAACATCCTCAAGCGTAATGAGCCCCGTAACCCTTCCGTATTCGTCCACCACAATAGAAAGATGTTCTCGCCCCTGCATAAAATTTTTGAGCAGAGTTTCAACGGGCGCCATTTCCGGAACAAACGAAGGGGGACGGATAATATCGTTGATTATGAAAAGCGGCCCGTAATTCAGCACGCTCATAATGTCCTTCGTGTATATAAGCCCTTTGATGTTATCCAGCGAACCCGAATAAACGGGGATTCTTGAATGATTGTATCCTGCAATTTCCCTGAGAATTTTTTCCCGCCCCCAGTTGATATCAACAGCGTTTATCTCAACTTCAGGAACCATAACCTGTCTCACTTCCTTGTCAGGAAAATCCAAAACCCCTTTTATCATTCTCCTTTCTTCAACCGAAAGCTTGCCCGCAAGAAATGCGGTCTCGGAAAGTTCGGTAAATTCCTGAGTGCTTGTTCTCGGCAGTGCCTTTGAAAGATTCAAACCCAAAAGAGAAAGAATCCCGCGGTTTACCGAAAAAAGAAAAAACGCCAAGGGTTGCAAAAAAAATATTATTTGCCTCAGATACGGCAGAGTAACGGAAGCGAATTTTTCCGGATTTTTTTTCGCGGCGGTCTTTGGTATTATCTCGCCGAAAAACACGACAAACACGAAAAGAAGTCCGCTTAATATGGCGCTTACGCGCGAGGGCGGGATGTCCGCATGGCGGGCAACGACGAGCGAAATTATCTGGACAGTAACGCTCGCAACGACAACGGAGATAGCATTGCCTATGATAATCGCCGTAAGCACATTGTGAGGATGTTCCAGAAAAAAAGCCAGAGCCCGCAACGAAGCATTACGGCCTTTTTTTAATATATTGTCTTTCTGAAACGGGGTGAGAGAGCAAAGCGCTGTTTCGCATCCCGCGAAATACATCATAAATGCGAATGAAATCAGAAGCAAGAGCAAGACAATCACCGCCGTTCCTCCGTCGGAGCCGCCGATGCGAGAGCAAACCGCTTTAAATCATACTCATCCAGTATCTCGCCGAATATCTCCTCAAGAAGGTTTTCCATCGTCACAATACCCACAAGTTTTTTGTCGGCTTCTTCAACCACAGCGATGTGCACCCTGTTTTTGAGCATATTTCTGTATGCGGCCAGAAGAGATGTTTCGGACTCTATAAAAAAAGGTCTGTGAATATAACGCCTGAAATCTTCATGGACACCGAGTATGGCGGATGTGACAATCTCTCTCGTATAAATAATACCTGCGAGATTCTTCAAACTTCCGTAATAGGCGGGGAAACGCGAAACGCCGGAATCCGTAATCAGTTCCCTTATCTTTTCCGTGCTTTTTGAAAGGTCAATGCCTATGATTTCACGCCGCGGCGTCATTATTTCCGAAACTTTTTTCTGACTGAGCGTAAGAATTTTTGAGATGATCTTTGAAGAACGGTCATCCGCTGCAAGAGTTTTTGACAATTCCCCGATGTCGCCCCTGCTTATCAGTAAATCCCGGGAAGGTGACTTATAACCTATAATCCAGTTTGAAAATACCGTTATCGTTTCGGTGAAAGGTAAAAGCGCTATCCTGAAAATGTTCAGTATCCATCCGACGTTCTCGCTTACTTGCCTCGGATAAGTCGTTGCGATATTTTTCGGCATTATCTCGCCGAAGAAGAGAATGAGCGAGGTCGTCGCCGCAAGAGCGACTGCTACGGAGGCGCCTGCCGATAAACCGCGGCGATGAGACCATTCAATCACGACAAACGAGAGCAGAGAACTGAATGAAATATTCACAAGGTTATTGCCTATGAGAATCGTTGAATACACTGACGAGGGAGATGTAATCCAGTCCTTGAATATCTTCATCTTTGAAGAGATGAAAAGAGCTTTTATCTTCGCCTTGTTCAGTGTGGCAAGAGAGGTCTCCATAGATGAAAAAATACCGGAGAGAAAAAGAAGGCAAACAAGCGTTAAAACGAGAATCATCATTTATCCCGCAGAAAACCCGTTTTTGTGGCGGATGGTACTAAAGGACGGCCTTCGGCCAGGCAAAATGTCGCGAATCTGTCCGCAAGATTTTCTCCCGCCAAAAGCATTTTGCGCGCGCATGAGGCAGAATCGTCATTCATACCTTTAAGGTGAAGAAGCCCGTGAGCAATTAAGAGCATAAGCTCCCGCACCACGCCGTGACCGAGACGTCTTGAGGAGAATTTCGCTTCCGGCAGGCAAACATATATTTCACTCAATCTTTCTTTTTCCGACGCCGGCGCGCCCGCGGGCCGCCCCGCCTCAAACGTGATAACGTCGGTAACGCTGTTTTTGCCGAGAAAACGTTTGTTCAATTTCTTTATAAGGCGCGCTCCTGTAATTACAATATTTACGGAGTGTTTTATTTCCAGAAACCCTATGCAGCGCCGTGAATATTCTAATAGAGCGCGCGCGGATATGCTTCTCGGGGCAGGAACATCAAAAAAAAGCCTCACTTCAAGCATTACCTTTTATTTTCTGTTTTTACCCCGCCCTTTTTCTCTCGTCTTCTCTGCGACGGAGTCAGAGTTAGAATCGGCCGGGGACGCCTGAACCTCAAATACCGCATCCTTCGGGCCGGGGGATTCGGCTTCGGGATATTCCAGTCTTATGTGGTGAATACTCAAAAGCGTCTTTGTGAGAACACCGCCGATTTTCTGTATATCTTCAAGAGTTATCGGGCATTCATTAAGCTGTCCGTCTGAGAAATAATTGTTTATTATTTTGTTCACATTATTTCTTATCTTTTCAAAATTCGGTTCCTCAAGCGCCCTGCACGCCGCCTCAACGCTGTCCGCAAGCATCACGATTGCCGTTTCTCTTGTCTGGGGCAAAGGACCGGGATACATGTAAACGGTCTCGTCATGATTGCCTCCGGCCTCCGCCGCTTTTCTGAAAAAATACTGCACAATTGTCGTTCCGTGATGCTGGATGATGAAATCCTTAATACAGTCGTCAATACCGTATTCGTTGGCGAGAAGCAGCCCTTCCTTTGTGTGAGAAACAATAACAAGTGCGCTCATCTCTGGCTTCAGATTCTCATGGGCGTTGTCTCCGAGCTGATTTTCAATGAAATACTGGGGTTTGTTTATCTTTCCGATATCATGATAGTATGCGCCTATTCTTGTCAGCAAACTGTTGCAGCCGATTTCAGCGGCCGCGGCCTCAGCGAGAGCGGCTACCATTAAACTGTGATGATATGTGCCCGGAGCTTCCGTCATAAGTTTTTTAAGCATCGGCTGGTTGAAATCGCCCAGCTCTAACAATCTTATGTCCGAAGTTATGTTAAAGATGCTTTCAAAAAGCGGAAGCATCCCCATAACGAGAACGGCGGTGGAGGCGGCGACGAGCAAAGGCACCTGCACGGCGTCAAGAATAAAATTACCCTGATGCATCCCGAATAATTTAAGAATCAAGGCGGAGGCGAAAATAAAAATAAATATTGAAAGGCCGTTCAGAAAAATATCCGTCCTTTTTATAATCCTGCGGGGAAAAGCAGCAGCCCCCAGCCCCCCCGCGAGAGTAATAAAAAAAACTTCAAAATCACCGAGATACAAAAAAGCCGCAATCAAACTTAAAAGCACGGCGCACAACTTCGCGAGTTTGCGCGAGATGAGAAAATTGAGGATGCTCACAGCAATAGGCGTGAAAATAATATACTTTGGCCAGTCCTGCGATTTTGCAAATTGCGTCATCAGCACGGAAAAAATAATTACAATTGCCGTTAGAAGAAGTTTTGAATCGCTGATTTTTTCTTCAAATTTCAGGAATGACACCGCAACATAAGACCAAAAGGCGGAAAAAATCAAAGATGCCAGAATAAAATGTTTTTCTACTCCGAACTCCGAGATGAGCGCCACAAGAACGCTTGATAAAACAACGATTATAAGGAGCCACCCGGGTACCGCCACTTTTTTCTTCAAAATCGTTTCCCCTGTTTTCGGTTTCTCGAGTTTTTCGGCCCAATTTTTGAAAAGTTTTGAAAAAAAAGTTTTTATTCCTTTAATCATCGGTTTTCTCCGTTTTCTCCATATGCCCTGACGATTTTTTTTACAAGAGGGTGTCTCACGACGTCTTTGAGCGTGAACCTGATAAAATTTATTCCCCTTATTCCCCTGAGAATTCTGCTCACCTCAAGCAGCCCCGAATCCACTTTTTCTTTCAGGTCTATCTGCGTCTCGTCTCCGTTTACGACAATGACCCCGTCGGGGCCGAGGCGCGTCAGAATCATTTTCATCTGGCCGGAGGTCGTGTTCTGCGCTTCGTCTAATATTATGAAGGCCTTGTCAAGGGTTCTTCCTCTCATATAAGCGAGAGGCACAATCTCAATTAACTTCTGCTCTTTAAATCTCTCAAAGGAGCGCAAACCCATAAGAGCCGTAAAGGCGTCATATAAGGGAGCAAGATACGGACAGACCTTCTCCTCAAAATCGCCGGGCAGAAAACCTAATTTTTCTCCGGCTTCAACGACCGGTCTTGAAAGTATTATTTTTGAGAACTTTCCCTCTTCTATAAAACTCAGACCGCAGGCGACAGCAAGAAAGGTCTTCCCTGTGCCCGCAGGGCCCATAGCGATCGTAACGGGGTTCTTTCTCATGGACTCCGCATATTTTTTTTGAGCCGTTGAATTTGCACGAATTACGATGCCCTTTGATGACCTGTAAATTTCGCCGTCTTGCCTCAACGTCTTCGCGGCAGTTTCCCTTATTTTGTTTGATTCTGCGGCATCCTCAAGGACGGAAAGAGCGCCTCTTACGCCTTCCTGCGAGCCCCTGACTTCAAGACGGTTGTTTCTCACTTTCACGGAAACCCCGAAGGTCTTCATTATATTTCTTATGTTGCCGTCGTAAGGGCCGAATATATCGGCGAGTTGTTCCTGGGACTTTATGTTTATGGTTTTTGTTATCAAATTATCTCGGAATTTCGAAAACCTGTCCGGGATAAATCAAATCCGGGTCTTTTATTTTCGCCTTGTTGGCTAAATATATTTTTTTCCACTGCCATGGGTCATCATATATTTCGGGTTTTTTAGCGATATTCCAAAGGCAGTCGCGGTTAATTTCCCACCTGCCCACCGTATAGGATACCGGAAGTTTTTCGGAATATTCTTTTTCCGCTTCTTCAAGAGCTTTTTTCCTCGCCGCGAGCGCCTCTTCAAGAGCTTTTTTGGCAAGGCTGTAAGCGGCGTCGGCCTTTTCTTTCGCCTGGAGATAATCGTTGTTTTCTACGGCTTCTTTCGCCTCGCCGAGCAAAGCCTCGGCATCTTCCACCGCCACTTCCTCCTCGCGGCAGGTATTTATCATTTTCTCCGCACGCGATATGGCATCCATAGCGTTGAGCCGCGCCTCTTCTTCCGGACTTAGTGTCTTCACCCTGCTACACGAAGATACAACAAGAGAAATCATCACAATCATAAATAAATTATTTTTCATAACTAAATTATAGCAATCCTGACAACACTGTCAACAGGAAAAAAGGGGACGTCCTACATTTTTTCTCACTATTTTGTAGTTGCTCAATAAATTGAACAACCACAGGTTTCCATTGCAAAAAATGGGATAAATCCGACCGCTACAAACACAATTATGGGACACTATTAGAATTTTACCGGGTTTTACAAAATATTCGCTTCCGGCAGAAAGATGTTTCCGCGACCGAGTAAAAAACGCCCGTCAGCCGCTTTTTTCGTTTCAATCATATGATGGATTATGCGTTGCCCATACATCATTGAGAGATATTCCCTTTTTATTTTACCGATGCCGTGTTCGGCGGATATTGTGCCTCCGGAAGATATGATTTTTTCCGCCAAAACCGCGTAAATTACCCGCGCCGCCTCGTATTCTCTTTTGTTTTCCGGCATCATATTTATGTGGAGATGGCTTTCGGCGATGTGACCGAAAATCGCATATTCCATACCCGAGAATTCAAGAGTTTTTTTGTAAAAAGCAAATATTTCCGGGAACTTCCCGGACGGAACCGCAAAATCCGTTCCTAACTTGCGCAAACCCCGCGCTCTCATTTTTTCATTTATTTTTTCGGGAACGCTGTGTCTGAAATTCCTGAAAAGTTCTTTTCTTCTGCCGTCATCGGCTACAAAAACATCGAGAAGCGCTTCGCTTTCTTCAAGAACGCGCGCGAGGTCGTCCAGATATTGCCCCTTTTTCTCAATAAAAAGCGCCGAGCCAGCGTTAGCCGGCATCGCCGGAAAATCACGAAAAGCGAGTTTCAGCGAATTTGAGTCAAAATATTCAACGGAAACAACATCCAATTTCGGGTCCTTAAGTTTTTCAACGGTTTCAATTATGTTCTCCTCGGCGAAAAACGCCGCTAAAACCGAAAAATGAGGTTTTTTCAAAAGACGCACTTGCGCTTCGCAAATAATGGCGAGAGTGCCTTCGCTTCCGGCTAAAATGTCAACGGCGTCCATTCCTTTTTTTGAGAAATAACCCGCCGCGGTCTTTACAGGAGGCATATCATAGGATGCGCAGGGAATTTTATTCCCGTTTATTTCAATAAAACCGTCTCTTTCCTTTGTGTTTCCTCTTCTTAAATTTACGAGCGACCCGTCGGAAAGTGCAACTCTGAGCGAAACAATGTAAACCCTCGTGCGGCCGTAATAAAAACCCCTGCCGCCGGATGCGTCGGTCGCTATCATTCCCCCTATTGCCGCGTTTTTTTCGGTTGGGTCGGGAGGGTAAAATAAACCGCTCCCCGACAAAGCGTTTTCAAACTCCGACAGAGTGACCCCCGCCTGCAAAAGAGCGGTCTCTTCTTTTATTTCAATTTTTTTTAAGTGTTCCGTTGAAAGAATTACTCCGCCCTGAGGCACGGCTCCTCCGACAAGGCCAGACCTTCCGCCGGAGACGGTAACGAGGATTCTTTTCTCGTAACAGTTTCTCATGAACTCCGAAACTTCTTCAACGCTTTCCGGAATATACACCGCATCCGCCTCGCCGCCGGCAAGCCCCGAACAATCTTCAAAATAGGTTTCTATGAATTGTTTTTTTTCAATCATGGCCAATGGGGACGGGGCCAATGGGGACGGTTCCTATTCTTTTCAAATTTTTGCGAACGATTAAAAATCATTTTTTTCTATTTCCATCCGTAAATTCCCCCTCTTAAATTCCCTCCGCCTGCGGCGGGAAAAAAAGTAGCGGGCATTTTCATTCCTATTTCCCTGCAGGCAAGCCGGCACCGGCACACATTTTATATTTTAGCAAAATTTGCTTAAATATCTTTATGATTAAAATGGATTTTTCCCGTAAAATTCTGAAACTCCCTCCGGCGGAACTCCAGATAATCCGCAAAATATCCCGTATAGCGCACTCCCTCAAAGAGAGAGTTTACCTTGTCGGCGGTTTTGCCAGGGACCTCATTACGGGCGCTTCAAATTTTGATATTGACTGCGTGACGGAAGGCGACGGCGTAAAACTTGCCGAGGCGCTGGAAAGCCAGGAAAAAACCGGCTCTCTCATCGTGAACCGGAAGTTCCGCACGGCAAAGCTCGTAATAAAAGGTTTGACCGTTGACATCGCATCCGCCAGGCGCGAGACCTACAACGCTCCCGGCTGCCTTCCAAAAGTGAGCGTCTCTTCCATAAAAGAGGACGCTTTACGACGGGACTTTACGATAAACGCTCTTTACATTTCCATAAACAAAGAGGACTTCGGAAAACTGTCGGGAAGCGGTGCGTTTCTGAAAGACCTCAAAAACGGCGTTATACGGGTCTTTCACAAAAAGAGTTTCATAGACGATGCGACAAGAATATACCGCGCTTTGAGGTTCGCCGCAAGATTGGGTTTTACCATAGAGCCCAAAACCAAAAAATATCTCAGAGAGGCACTCCGCAGGGGTTATCACAAAAAAATATCCGCTTTCCGAATAAAAAGAGAATTTTTTCTTATGCTGGAAGAGCCCGATGCGGCGGAAGTCGCCAAACTTATTTTCAAAATGAGAATTGCGAAATTCATCATTCCGCAAATATCTCCGACTGCGGTTGAGGACTTAAAAAAGGCGCAGTCAATATGGTTTGATTTTTTCATCTATTTTTTCGGCAGGGCAGAAGTGTCTTTCTTTTATTTTCTTGTGCTTTTAAGAAATGCCGCCTCGAAGGAGAAAAAAAGAATTGCGGATTTTTTCGCTCTGCCGGATTTAAGGAAAAAGGAAATTATGTTTCCCTTAAAAAATTTGAATGCCATTATAAAAAGCGTCGGAGAAAATAATCCTGAATGGCCTTTTATGCTGGATAAATTTTCCGCCGAAATGATTCTCTATCTTCTTTTCATTGCGGAGACCGAACGCCACGCCCTTTCACGGGGCCAGAACGGCAAAATATTCAAACACCGGATACTGGATTACATTATAAGACTGCGCTTCAAGAAAGTATTTCATTCCGGAAACGAACTTTTACGCATGGGTTTCCCCGCTCAAACCATAGGCGGAATACACCGCTCGGTTCTCAAAGGCAGGCGAAGCGGCGAAATTAACTCAAAGTTGCAGGAATATGATTTCCTTGTAAGAAAACTCAAAAAAATGTAAAATTAAAATTTAGAAAGGGTTTTTGGAGGTATTTTTTATGAAACTTGAAAGAATTGTGTTTTCGTTTTCGCTTTTCTGCGCCGTTTTATCCGCCCAGGAAATCATTGTGAGTAAAATGGCCGGCTCGGCATATCTTGCAAAAAGCGGCACGGAGTGGCAGAAAATTACGGAAGGGATGCTCATTGAAGAAGAAACTTCCATAACAACCAATGACTCCTCTTATGTAATCCTCAATTTTTCCGACGGCCATACCATTGAGATTTCCGCAAATTCCATTTTCACGGTAAAAACCAATTCCATCAGTAACATAGACCTTGACGTGTGGCTCGGAGAAATTTACGCCCGCGTAAAAAAACTGCCCCCTTCGGAAAAATTCAATGTCCGCACGCCGGCGGCAGTGTGCGCCGTGAGGGGAACAAAATTCAGAGTCGCCGTCGGTAGCGACAAAAAAACCGACGTTTACGTTGACGAGGGAATCGTGGGCGTGATGGACTCATCGGGCGTAGGAGAAGAGGTGTTCGTCAGAGAAGGTGAGATGTCCTCGGTGCCTCCGGGTCAGAAAGCGTCAGAGCCCGTCAAAAAAGCTTATGTTCCGAAAACCGAAGAAAAATCCGAAGAAGCGGAGAAAGAAAAGAAAGAAGAAAAAATTAAAGCGGGCGCTCCAAAAGAACCCGAAGTCGGAGGACAGGCGATAGAGTCATTTCCGGAAGAAGCCGAAGAAAAGCCGACAGAGCGTAAGGCCGCCGCGGCGGGCGGAGTGAATATGAACGGCTCCATCGGCGCCGTAGCCCTCACACGTGACGGCGTAACAAAGGTCTATTACGAGTTCAGCATGTTCCCCGAATTAACGTTCGGAAAGCTCGGCGTGGGTCTGGAACTCGTAATCCACTTTGACGAGAACAACGAAATACTGAAAGACGAATGGTATCTCAACCAGTATCCGTCAAAAATAGATTATCTCCGCTGGGGGCAGAAGCATCAGGATCCTTTTTATTTTCTCATAGGCAGATTCAGAAAACCCGTAACGATAGGGCACGGTATGATAGTGGACAACTACACGAACATGGCGCAGTACCCGAATGTCAGGAAAATAGGTCTTGAATTCGACCTTGACCGCGGGCGGTGGGGAATGGAGGGCGTCACGGGAGACATCGTGCACCCGAAGTTCGGCG